>DASVCP010000407.1:0-6886 GCA_036381555.1 Gammaproteobacteria bacterium | reverse complement strand
CCCCCTGAAGTCATTGAACCGGTAAACGGATGCGTCATTGACACCCCGAATGTAAACGAGACGACGGGAAAAAACCAATGTTTTTCAGATATTCAACCTTTTTGTTCAAGAAAAAAATCGGCAGGATTGCGTTCATCGTTTATGGAGTTACCTCTGTCGTCTTGCCGGAATAGTCTGAAAGCAGCAAACGAAGCTGCTCCGTTCCCCGGCGGATGTGGAATTTTACTGTGCCAAGAGGCAAGGAAATTGCCTCGGCAATCTCGGCAGGCACACACGCTCATGATACGAGAGGACAATACAAAGACCACCGTACCGGGCTGCATTGCGAGTGCGTGATCGATATCGATGGCAACGCTGATGATGGTTTGTACGTGCGCTGGCTGTCCTCAATATCGTCGGTCATGTTCAGTGGATCGCTCCGGCGAATGCGCTGAAACCAAGTGTTGATGGTCATGCGCTTCGACCATCCGGCGAAACCCGCCGGAAGACTTGCGGGCAGATCGTCCGGATGTTTCGAATGTTCCAGAACCAGATCCAGCAATTCCTGATCAACCGGCTTACCGCTTTCGATGATACGTCGTAGTGTCTCATGTTGTGCTTCGCGCTTTTTAGCTGCGTCCCGTACACCAGAAAATATCAAAGCGGCAACAAAAACCCAGAATGTGAGGGAAGCAAGTCCTGCACTTAATCTTTCCGCACTCTACTCCTCTTGATTGGATGGGAATAACTCAAGAGATGCTGGTCAAGTGCGGTTTGGATGCATTCGCGGGCTTTTATGAACATCCCCCCATAAAATATATTTAAATTCAATAGATTACGGGTAATTCCTCATTTAAATAATGAGATTTAAACCTGTTCGTTTATCAAAATCTGCACTTTACAACTGACATCAAAATGATATCATCTTGACATCAATCACAAGAGGGCGTCATACAATGGAACACAATCTCGCATCATCTGCGGCCAGTCACGAACAGCTGTCCACGGCCGCCAACGGCTGGTTCATGCTGGCCCTGTCGATCGTCGTGCTGTTGGGCGGCATTTTCCTCGTCATTGCCGGCGCGGTGGCCGGCGTACCGCTTTATATCATCCTGGGCGTGTTGACGATTGTGGTGGCGGTCTTTCTGTTTGCCGGACTTTTCACGCTGCAACCCAATACGGCGGCGATCTTCATTTTGTTCGGTGCGTACAAGGGCACATACCGGGAAAGCGGCTTCTTCTGGCGAAATCCTTTGATGACCAAGCAAAAGGTGTCGTTGAGAGCACGCAATCTGAACGGCGAGAAACTCAAGGTGAACGATAAAAACGGCAACCCGATCGAGATCGCCGCAGTCGTGGTCTGGCGGGTGGATGATACGGCGCAGGCGACTTTCGATGTCGACAACTACGAACAATACGTCACCGTACAAAGCGAATCGGCCGTCAGGCATCTGGCGAACAGTTACGCCTACGACGGTGGCGAAGAGGAAATCACCCTGCGTTCCGACACGGAAACCGTCAATGAGTCTCTCCTCCAGGAACTGCAGGAAAGGCTCGGCAAAGCCGGCGTGGTGGTCGTGGAAGCCCGCCTGACGCATCTTGCCTATTCGCCCGAAATCGCGCAGGTCATGCTGCGCCGCCAACAGGCCGAAGCCATCGTCAACGCCCGCACCCGGATCGTCCAGGGGGCGGTCGGCATGGTTGAAATGGCGTTGGAAGAAATCGCCAGGAAAGAAGTCGTGGAACTCGACGACGAACGCAAAGCGTCGATGGTCAGCAACCTGCTGGTCGTGCTCTGCTCGGAGTCCGAAGTGCATCCGGTGGTCAACACCGGCACGCTCTACAGTTAACAGCCGAAACATCCAGGCGGAACAATTTAATCAATCATGGCCGGTTCAAAACGAAAGTCTTTCCCGTTGCGGATCGACCCCAAACTTTGGAACGAAATCGAAGCGTGGGCGCAGCAGGAGTTCCGCAGCGTCAACGGCCAGATTGAATTTTTATTAAGAGAAGCGGTAAGGCGCCGGAAAGGCGCTTCGGCATCCCGCCATGAAAACGAGTCGGAGACAAATAATGATTGACTGGATCAGAAAATTACAGTGCTGCGGTAAAGAACAGTCTGAGCGCAATACGGTTTTCATCCCGGTACTGGTTGCGCTGATAACGGCTTTCTCCGGGACCCTTTTTGGCTTAACGGGAAGTTTTAACGGGAATTCGGGTTTCTGGCAATGGCTGACCGAGGGCAATGACCCGGATGTCCGGCATTTCATCGCCGACAATGTCAAAACCAGCCTGGTCGACCTGAAGGGCGAATGGCGGTTCGCCACCGGCGATGACATGAACAGGGCGTTGCCTGAATTCGACGACTCCGATTGGGCGGCCATCAAAGTGCCGGCCTACTGGGAGGACGAGGGCTATGAAAACTACAACGGCTATGCCTGGTATCGGCGCAATTTCAATTTCGACGGCGACAGCGCGCAACCGCTTTATCTGCTGTTCGGTTGGATCGATGACAGCGATGAAGTCTTTATCAACGGCCGGCGCATCGGCGGCGAAGGCCTGTTTCCGCCGAATTACACCAGCGCCTGGAATCACGAGCGCGTTTACCGCGTGCCGGAAGGGGTCGTAAACAACGGCGGCAATATCATTGCCGTGCGGGTTTACGACGGTTATCAAATCGGAGGCATCAGCGGCGAAACCATTGGCCTGTATACCACCACACTGCCACAACCGCTGATCGAACTGAGCGGCGAATGGAAATTCCGAACGGGCAACAATCCCGAGTGGAAACACGCCGCCATCGACGAATCCGGTTTCGAAACCATCCTGGTTCCGTTCGATTGGGATGCGTTCGGTTACAGGCATTACGACGGCTATGCCTGGTACCGGAAAACCTTCGGTCGCCTGCCGGTTCCCGAAGACGAAACACTCGTGCTGCTGCTCGGAAAAATAGACGATGCCGACGAAGTGTTCCTTAACGGTCAGCCAGTCGGCCGGACCGATGCCGGCGCCAACAGCTATAGAGTGAATAGGATATACGAATTCCCCTCTTCCCTGTTGGAAGAAACCAATACCCTTGCCGTTCGCGTCTATGACGGCCAGGCGGGCGGCGGCATCTATTCGGGGCCCCTCGGCATCATGAGCAAAACCGACTATCTCGCCCGGAAAAAGCAGATAACCGAATCCGGTAACTGGAATTTCGATAAAACCATCGACTGGCTGCTGGGCCGAAGTTGAGAAAAACATGCGCCTCGCCATAAGCCGGGATGCACGGCGTGGACCGGCAGCACGCAACTCCACGAAGCCCTGGACTCCCGGGATATGACGTCGGTGGGTTTTATCGGCGGCGCATCGGTCAGCGAGCCTGGGTCGGTGGATCATTACATGGATTTGCGTTCCGACGTGCTCATCCGTTCTCTCCGGGTTAACGCAGGTATTTTTGATTCAATAGAAAAGTTAAACGCGGAGCGTACCGTCAAGCCCATCATTTACGGGCTCACGAACTTTCCGAGCCATTTGTTCACACTTGTTATGGTTGCAAAAGCACTTGACGCCAGTGTAAAGAAATAGGTCGAGTTCGTGCCGATACTGAACGGCCAGGTTCTCATTTCGTGCAACTCTTTTCTCATCCTGGTTTGAAATTCGTAGTCCGCATACAGCTCGGATTTTCTTCCGGGGCTTACGTCATTTCTCTCAAGCTCATCGAATATCGCCGTGATCGATCCGGCGAATCTTTTGTCTTTTTCAATTTTGTACCTGGCAAGAGACTTGTTTATCGAAATCGCCGGCACAACAAGAACGAATATGGATGCCACGTAAGGAAGCACGATCCAGCTGGCATAAAAAACGTTCACGATAGCAGAGCGTTTATACTCCCACTGCGTAAACGAGATGTACAAAGTAATCAACACACCGACAATCAGCGTGACGACGCTGAAAACAAGCAACGCCCAGCCGATAAACTGGGTGCCTCCGCACTTGTCGTGCGAGGTGTAATCGAAAAGCGACTCATTGTTGTTGGAAATGGCGGAAATACATTTTGCCACGCCGACGATTCCGCATAAGGCCAGGCCGCATACAAAACCGGCGATGAAATATCCCGTCAGGATGGATGCTACTTTCCAGGCGGAATCGTAAACGTCGGGTAACCCGAACAACAGACCCATAAGGCTGTTCAGACAGCCGAACACCAGGCCCGATATTACGAATCTCCTGTCGCTTAAATATGAAGCAACCAAAGACATAAGTCGAGCCTGTTGCTCCGTGTGCATACAGCCGGCCAATTTCGGCAGCAGCATGCGAAACGTATGCGTGGCGTAAAACAGGCTCAGACTTGCGACCAGGACTATTATTGAAAGTATCCAGCCGTAATTTTCAAACACCGTCTTGCCTATGCCGAGGTAGTGAATCGCCAGCACTGCGGCACCCAGCGAGATCGAAAACAGAACTTTGCCGACGAATCCGCCCATCCTTGCGATGCCCTTTTCATAAAAAGGGCAAAAATCGTCATAAGTCATAACATACTCCGATCAGCTTTCCAGAAATAAGCGACAAACCCGGCAGCAACGACATCACATTCCTGCAATCGCCCGTTTCGATCTGCACTGTCACTTTATCATTGCCCAGGCCGGCTTTTCTTGAGAAAAGCCGATTGGCGATTTTTAAACCGGCATTCTTGCACAAAACGCGCCGTGCAAAAAGAAGCGGGGGTTGCGCCTGAAAACCTTTACTTGCCGTCGCCGTCAACCCCGGCTTCCCGACATACCGCTTCCACCCGTTCCCGAATGATATGCGCCAGGCGAACGACACCGGGACCGGCGGCCTCCCGGTCGGCATATATGAGGTAGAGTTGCGCGTAACGCTCGCGGCCTTCGCGCATTGGCAGCGGCTTCAAGGTTCCCTCGTCCAATTCCCGGCGTATCTTGTCTTCCGCCAGCCAGGCGAAACCGTAACCGCGACAGACCGCGCCGATCAAGGTGGCCATGTTCGACACCGTCCAGCGCTGTTCCACATCCACGGTGTATGTTTTGGTATTGCGTTGCGCCGAGGTATCGCGTACGACCACATGCCGGTGTTTGCGCAGATCGCGCAACGTCAACTCGCGTTGCAGCCGGTGTAACGGATGCTCGGGGTGCGCGACCGGAACGATACGCGCCGCGCGTTGCAGGACTTCGCCGTTAAATCCGGCTGGTATTCTGGGCAGAATCGCCAGATCCACCCTGCCCTGTTGCAGCAGTTCCGGCCCGCCGTCGATAACGGTTTCGTAAAGGTTTATCCGGCTCTGCGGGCTTTCATTGCCGAACCGGTTGAAACACTCGAGCAAAAGCCAGGTCGGGAATAACACTTCCACGGCGATGGCGATCTCGCTTTCCCAGCCGGCCGAGGCTTTGCCCGCGGCCCGCTCCAGGCCGGCTGAATCTTCCAGCAGCTGACGCGCCCGCTGGTAAAGCATTTGCCCAACGGGCGTCAACACCGCTTTTCGGCCTTCGATGGAAAACGCTTTGACATCCAGCACGTGTTCCAACTTCTGCACCGCATACGTCACCGAAGACTGGCTCTTGTTCAGCAACGTCGCCGCCTGCGCGTAACCACCGGCATCAACCACCGCCACCAGGCAGCGCCACTGTTCCAGGCTGATGCGGGGACTGATATTGGGACTGCCTGACGGCGAGGTTGCGGGGTTGGTTGACATAACTAATCGATAAATTAGATAGGTATGAGCGTATTTTTATATTTTTTTATCTAATTAATCAATGCTTAAATAACCCCCATCGCCAAATAAAAATTCAAGGAGAAAATCATGGCCACCTTATTAAGCATCCATAGCAGTATGTTCAACAGCGGCGGGCAATCGTCTGTCCTGGCCGACCGATTCGCCGAGCGCTGGCTGGCGCGAAACCCGCAAGGAAAAATAATCAGCCGTGACCTGTCCGCCGACCCGGTCCCGCACCTGGACGCGGAACGTTTCCAGGCGTTCCTCACCGCGGCCAATGAACGCACTCCGGCCCAGCGGCAGGTGGTCGCCTATTCGGATGCGTTGATCGACGAGCTGAAAAACGCCGATGTGATCATTTTGGGCGTGCCGATGTACAACTTCAGCGTGCCGTCCGTACTGCGCGCCTACTTCGACCATATCGCCCGCGCCGGCGTAACCTTCCATTACACCGCGAACGGACCGGAAGGGTTGATCAAGGGGAAGAAAGCCTATGTGTTTATCACCCGCGGCGGCGTTTACGGCGAAGAGCATTCACAAACGAGTTATCTGCGCCAGTTTCTCGGCTTTATCGGCATTACCGACGTGGAGTTCGTCCACGCCGAAGGCCTGGCGCTGAACGAAAGCGTCAAACTCGGAAACCTGGCGGCGGCCGGGGAGAAAATTGCGCAACTGCTGGCGGCGTGATGTTATGCCGGCCGTAACGAACGGCGATAGACATTCCCGCACTCGGCACGCCTATAGATTTGCGCAAGGAAAGCGATGGAAAATAAAAAGGAGCCGCAAGGCTCCTTTTTGTTATTCGAATTTCCTGTCGAAACAGGCTTTGCAGGCATTCCTGTACCGCTCACGAGAATTGACTCAGCCGAAGCCGCGCGGCCCGGCTATCGCCGAAGGACAAACAACAGGAGAAAAAACGCCACATACAGCTTCGAAACCGCCATCTCAACCCCCTTGCAGCGGGATTGTTTCAAGTTGGTGATTCTAACGGGAATTATACGTTGACGTCATGATTCTTTTGCTTGTTCCTGTCGTTCAATTATCGGCGGCAACTTCCAAACAATATACATTTTAACAACAATACACGTCCGCTCAGGATTCAGTTAACAAATCAAAATTTTAACGCCATCCCAAATCGTCCCGGAAATATTCGGCCAGAGCGCCGGCCATTCTGGCTTGCGTTTTGGTATTGGG
>DASVCP010000406.1:0-7419 GCA_036381555.1 Gammaproteobacteria bacterium | reverse complement strand
TGTGAATCGTTCATAGGCCGTGCCGCCGGGATGCCGTTGGGGAGTAACATTGGCAATAATCGCGTACTGACCGTATTCCGTCTGCCCGGCGGGAATATTCAACATTCGTCTTACACCGGATGCGGCGCCGTCCGCGGCCACCAGCAACCGGGTCGTCAACGCTTCCCGTTTACCGTTAATATCCACTTCGACAGCCACATGATCGTCATGCCGATGCACGTCATGCACTTCGGCGGGACACAACAGGCGAAAACTTCCAGCCATTGTCTTTAGCTTTGCCATCGCCTGAACACCGAACATCCGGCTCTCAATCACGTAACCCAACGCGGGCACGCCTTCTTCATGCGCTTCCATACGGGTGACGCCGAAGTGGCTCCGATCCGACACGTGGATGCGCTTGATCGGCTCGGCATATGAATGCAGCGGTTCCCAAAAACCGAAGCCGTGTAAAATCCGGCTGGAGCCGTAGGAAAGGGCGATACTGCGGTCGTCATAGCTCGATGCCGTCCCGTTTTCCGGCGGATGCGCCTCAATTAGCGCCACCCGATAGGGGCCATTCTTCAAAGCCAGGGCCAGCGTTGCCCCAACCATGCCGCCGCCGACAATCAGGATGTCGAATTCCGAACGACTCATGCGGCCATCAGTGCTTCGATTTCATCGACTTGCTTGGGAGCGTCTTTGGAGAGTACTTCGTTGCCGTCCCGGGTTACCAGGATATCGTCCTCAATCCGGATGCCTATGTTATGAAATTCTTTGGGCACACCCTTGGCCGGAGAAATATATAAACCCGGCTCTATCGTCAGGGCCATGCCGGGCTCCAGAACGCGCCAGTCGTTGTCAACCTTGTAATCGCCGACATCATGCACATCAAGGCCCAGCCAATGCCCGGTCCGGTGCATATAGAACTGCCGATAGGCGCCTTCCTTGATGAGCTTCGTGCGGTTGCCCTTTAGCAGCCCGAGTTCCATCAATCCTTTCGTCAACACCTTCACCGCGGCGTCGTGCGGATCATTCCAATGGTTGCCGGGCACGGCTTCCTCAATGGCCGCCAACTGGGCCGCCAGCACAATCTCATACACATCGCGCTGCAATGAACTAAACTTCCCGTTAACAGGAAAGGTGCGGGTGATATCGGAAGCATAGCCCTGGTACTCCGCGCCGGCGTCAATCAGCAGCAGGTCTCCGTCTTTTAATGTGTCGGTATTTTCCGTGTAGTGCAGAATGCAGCCGTTGGCACCGCCGCCAACGATGCTTGGATAAGCCGGTTGTGCGTTCTGTCGACGGAATTCGTACAGCAGCTCCGCTTCGATCTGGAATTCGGTTTTGCCGGGCTCGCAAGCCCGCATGGCACGTCTGTGAGCCTTGGCGGCGATTTTGGCCGACTTCTGCATAAGACGCTGCTCGCCTTGTGTTTTAAATAGCCGCGTTTCATGCAGCAGAAACTCCAGTGACACAAATTCGGTCGGCGCCTTCACACCCGACCGGCTGTTCTGTTTCACCTGGTTTACCCAGTCGAGGATATGCTTGTCGAAATCGGGGTAACGACCCATGGTGTAATACACCTTTTCTTTGTTTTCCAGCAATCCCGGCAGAATTTCGTCCATATCGGCGACGGGAAAGGAATCATCGGCGCCGTATTTCTCGATGGCGCCCTCCTGGCCGGCACGGCGCCCATGCCAGATCTCCTTCTCGGCATCCTTCTCCCGGCAGAACAATATATATTCGCCCTGGGGACGGTGCGGAACCAGCACGATCACGGCTTCCGGCTCTTCAAAGCCGCTCATATATAAAAAGTCGCTGTCCTGCCGGTAGGGGTAATGAACATCACGGTTGCGGATAACTTCAGGGGCGGCGGGAATGACAGCTATGGTGTCTCTGCCCATCTCGCGCATCAACTGCCGACGGCGTCTTGCGAATTCAAGCTGGCTCATAGAGGGAAAAAGAAAAGGCGGTCAGTGAAGTTTCTGCCTCGCGGGCACTACCGGGTTCAACTCTTCGTTCAGCAACATAATGGCAACGCGGACATATTCAACCAATTCGGCATAATGGTACTCATCGTCGGGGTCAATGGAGTTCGCGTCGAATTCAAACCGGCTGATTTCCACAAGATCGGCCAGGGTCTCGGATGCGTCACCCGGTAATTTCGCCTGCCGGTCCACGCCTCCATATGACAGACCGTACAAAAAGGATTCACACCAGCGGCTCAAGGCGGCGGTCCGATCCGCCAACGGTACATTATCACCCGGCAAAAGCAACTGAAAGCCAAGATCCACGTCATTCAACTGCATGCGGGTTTGCTTGTATATCTTGTCTAAAGCTGACCGCACCCTTTCATCCGCCGTCACGGCTTCACTATTGATTTCGGCCACGATTTCATACCACTGACCCGCGGGCCCCTGATGCCCGGCACATAACAGCCCGCACAGTACGCCATGCCACTCCGAAGCGTGGTACTTGGATGACAATTCGGTCAACACAGATTGAAGGCTGTCAAAATTCATTGCTACATTTTAATCAGGCGGCGGAATGCGCGCATCCATTATTTTCCCTTAATCATAAGCACACAAACAACTTCTCCCAACCAAAATGACGGGATTGCCACCCAAAATAGAATCATCTGCACCAGTACAAAAATCACATCAACCAGTTGACCCCCGGGTTGGCGAAGCATACCATTTTCACTATGGCAGATAAGTTGAAATATGACCCGTCGGCGGAACTGGCTTCTCTGGAAGCCCAGCTTCAGGAATTGCTGCAGATTTGCAAACAGCTGAAAGGCGAGAACCAGTCCTTGCGCGTTCAGCAAAACAGTCTTATTTCCGAACGGGCGAGTTTGATTGAGAAAAACGAGATGGCCAGGAGCCGTGTCGAAGCCATGATTACTCGTCTCAAATCCATGGAAAATTCGCAATGAGCAGCGCTCCGATACCGGTCCACGTACATATTATGGACCGCGAATACCAGATCGCCTGCCAACCCGGTGAAGAGGAAACGCTCAAAGCATCCGCCAAGTACCTGGACGCGAAAATGCGGGAAATCCGTGACCGGGGCAATGTGATCGGTATCGACCGTATTGCGGTCATGGCGGCACTGAACATCGCCCATGAATATTTACAACTCAAGCCTCTGGAAGACGAACGCCAGTCTCTGGCCAACCATATTTCCAATTTGCGGCAAACCATCTCCAAAACTCTGGCTTTGGAGAATACCCGGGAAACCGGCTTGGTTTAGCCGGGAGTATGGCGTATAAGCAGCGATCCGGCGGACGACACGAGTAATGGAACGTTCTCTGCGGTATTCGAGAATAGGTTGGGTAAATCCTTGAGCCTAATTCTTTACCCAGGGGACCTGATTGTCAGGATGGTGCGCAGGCCCGTCATGTAACGGGAAGCCTAAAACCCTGATAATTCTCCCCACCTGAACCTTTGGTTCAAGGTCGATAACCTGTTACGGTACAGGCGGAGAGCGTTCCCTTTAATCGGTACGGGCTTAGAGTACGGTTTATGTTTCATGGCATCACAAAGCGATCCGCTTCCAGCCTACCACGATGATTCCCTTGGTTCCCGATACAGCCGAAGTACGCAATAAAATTCGCCGGCAGAGGACAACGCTCGACGGTCCCGAAACGAGGCTGGCCTCCGCCAAAGCGGCATCCTTGCTTCTCGCAACCTCCGTTTTTCGTCAAGCAACGCGCCTGGCCGCCTATGCAGCATCGAATAATGAACTCGACCCTCACCCTATTATTAAAGAAGCGTGGAATGCCGGCAAAAGCGTCTATCTTCCGATCATACGCGAAGACAATACATTAAGCTTTGCCCCGTATCATATTCACTCCTCACTGCAAAAGAACCGTTACTGCATACCCGAACCCGTTTGCGCCACGGAAGAGCTCCTGGCTGCCGCCCACCTCGACTTGATACTGGTGCCCCTGGTTGCGTTCGACACCGGCTGTCGCCGCATCGGAATGGGTGCCGGCTATTATGATCGCACATTGGCCGGCATGCGTTCGGGCAAGCCTGTTAAAGCGGGATTGGCGTATGATTTTCAACGAGTGGATCACATCCGAAGTCAACCTTGGGATATCCCCATGGACATGATCGTGACCGAACAGCGCATTTATTTAAAAGCATGACCCGGGGAATTTGGCATGAGTTATTGGCTGATGAAATCCGAACCCGACGTTTTCAGTATTGACGACTTGAAACGCGTGGGCACTGAACACTGGGACGGGGTGCGCAATTTCCAGGTACGCAACATGCTGCGTGACAACTTCCGCAGGGGGGATCTGGCCTTCTTTTATCATTCCAGCTGCGAAATTCCGGGAATAGCCGGAATCATGTCGGTGTCCCGTGAAGGTTACCCCGACTTTACGGCTCTCGACCCCGAGAGCACGTATTACGACCCCAAAAGCACCGCCGACAACCCGCGCTGGTATATGGTGGACGTCAAATTCAAGCGCAAACTCAAACGTCTTATCCCGCTCGAAGAGTTGAAGAGCGACCCCGAGCTGCAGGATTTGTCTTTGGTTAAACGCGGCAACCGCCTATCCATCATGCCGCTTACCGAAATGCAGTGGCAACGCATTTTATCTCACGAGTAGTACGAAAATTTTCCGTCCATACCAGGTTACAAACCTATCAACGCCGTCTTCAAAGTAGAATCTGAGGTACCCAAGGACTGGTTAACCTGTTCATACCCCCCGGAGTGACAAATCCTGTCAAAAATTTCTCCGGATTCTCTCTCTCACGCCTCTTCGGGGTTTAAATTTTTTCTCTGTAGCGCCGATAAATCCCGCATCCCCTCCATGAAACCAAAAAATTACCCGGGATTTGAATTTTCAAGTCACCGATGACCGAATTTTTGAACACGCCGTCCCTTCAGGCGGTGCAGTTTCGAGTCTCGAAAACCGATTTTTATGTTTCTTGATCGCGACAAGCGAGGTTCAAGAGCGGAATTTCAATAAAAGTTCCACCAAAAAATGACTTTTTTTAGAAATTTACTAGAATTTTTTTAATTCTTGTTTATACTCACTCGCGAGAAGTTAACTCTCCGGAGGAAAATGTAATGGCCGTAAAGAAAAAAACTGCCAAAAAGGCAACCACCAAGAAGAAGGCGGCAGCCAAGCGTAAAGCCGGCTCCAAGAAAAAAGTCGCCAAGAAAGCAACCAAGAAAAAGGCTAAAAAGAAAGTAGCCAAGAAGAAAGCCAAAAAGAAAGTGGCCAAGAAAAAGGCTAAAAAGAAAGTAGCCAAGAAGAAAGCCAAAAAGAAGGTCGCCAAGAAAAAAACAGCGAAGAAAAAGACCGCTAAGAAGAAAACCGCCAAAAGGACGACTGCCAGCATGAGTGCCGGCGGAATGGCCTAAGGCGTTCTTTCCGGGATTCTTCCCGGCTTTCTCAAACTAAAGACCCGCATTCGCGGGTCTTTTTTTATGTACGGCGCCCCTTAAGTTGGCTACTACTTCTCAGTGTCCGCAGTCGGACGGCACAATAGGCGCCCCAAGTTGGCTACTACTCTCCAATGTCCGCAGTCGGACGGCTCCCAGTATTACAAACCTACGGCCCACTTCACCTGTTATACGCCTCGTCCCTCGGGTGAACAGCCGGCGCGACATGGAGCGCGCGTGGAGTGATGACATCCCTATCTCAGGAAAAAACTGTAGGCCGGATTCTGGGTTTCGTCCCAATACTGATACCCCAGTCTGCGCAACGATTGCTGCAGTTTGGGCATATCGTCACCCGGAATCTGCAATCCCAGCAGTACCCTGCCATAAGCGGCGCCATGATTCCGATAATGGAACAGGCTGATATTCCAGGACTGCCCGATACTTTCAAGAAAATTCAGCAGGGCTCCCGGCCTTTCGGGAAACTCCAGTCGCAGCAAGCGTTCATTCTCAAGCCGGGGAGCATGCCCTCCGACCATGTAGCGAATATGCAGCTTGGCCATCTCATTATCCGACATATCGGTCACATCGAAGCCCTTGCCCGCCAGCCTCTCCAACAGATCCTTGCGTTCATCGCTGCCGTAAGTCAGCTTTACGCCGGCAAAAATATGCGCCTGTTGAGAATCGGCATACCGATAATTGAATTCAGTGATGCTGCGTTTGCCCAGTGCGCGGCAAAAGGCGCGAAAACTGCCCGGACGCTCGGGTACGGCAACGGCCATCAGCACTTCTCCTTGTTCGCCCAGCTCGGCACGCTCGGAAACGTGCCGCAAACGGTCGAAATTCATGTTAGCGCCGCAAATCATGGCAACAAGAGACTGGCCCCGCGTACTTGAACCGGCCAAATATTTTTTCATTCCAGCCACCGCCAGGGCGCCTGCCGGCTCAGCTATCGAACGGGTGTCCTCGAAAACGTCCTTGATGGCGGCGCATATCTCGTCGGTATCGACCAGCACGAAATCATCCACCAGGCGCCTTGCAATCCGGAATGTCTCTCTGCCCATTTGCCGAACCGCGACGCCGTCCGCGAACAACCCGACTTGTTGCAATTTCACCCGCCGCCCCGCCTGCATCGCGGCGGCAAAACAGGCCGCATCATCGGGCTCCACGGCCACAACCTTCACTTCCGGCCGTACCGCCTTTATGTAAGCTGCCATGCCCGCAATCAGTCCGCCACCGCCGACCGGAATAAACACCGCCTGCAACTCATCCTGGTGCTGCTGCAAAATTTCCACGGCGATCGTTCCCTGCCCGGCAATTACGTCCGGATCATCATACGGATGGATAAAGGGAGCGCCCTCCAGTTTCGCCTGCTTCAGCGCATGTTCGCAGGCTTCATCGTAAGTGTCGCCAAAAAGCTGGGCCTTTGCACCCAGGCTTTTAACCGCTTCGATTTTTATCGGAGGCGTTGTTTTGGGCATGACAATCAACGCTTCAATGCCCAGTTCCCGTGCGGCCAGGGCGACGCCCTGCGCATGATTGCCTGCCGATGCCGTCACGACTTTTTGAATTTTCCGTTCCTGTGTCAGCCGGTAAATTTTGTTGTACGCCCCGCGCAACTTGAACGAAAAAACCGGCTGCAAATCCTCGCGTTTCAGGTAAACGTTATTTTGCAACCTGGCAGACAACTTTTCGGCGCGTTGCAAAGGGGTCTGATGGGCGACATCGTAGACTCGGGCCGTCAGAATTCTTTTCAAATATTGATCACGACTCATCGAAACATTCCTGAAACGGTTAAAATCCGCAAACCATATTGTGCCACGCCGGGCAGAAAGGCTCACGGAGGTTTTCTGCCAAACCCCCATAAATATGATGATGCACTCCACCTGTTGTACCTCCTCATTATGCGCGTCGTACCTCCGCCGTCTGACCGCCATGGATGGCGGGAATGCCTGAGTTGCAAGGAGCAAATTACAGGCCCTGGCGGTCGGCGGAAAACTGCTCCTGCATTTTCCGCACTTCCACCGTCCCTGGCGGTCG
>DASVCP010000405.1:0-3724 GCA_036381555.1 Gammaproteobacteria bacterium | reverse complement strand
CCGATGTGTTGGGGTCGTCCGATGCGTTGCATGGGCAGTCCGATTTTCTTGGACAAAAGATGTTCCACGGCCATGCTGACACAGGCGACGTATTCCCGGATGTTGTTGTCAAACGCGAATTCGAACATTTTCGCCAGAATTTCCAGTGTGATCACGCTGCCGGGAATTTGTTCGCGATTATGGGAAGCCACGGCCAGCCGGCTTCCTTCCCATATCTGTCTGTCCAAAGGTGGGCGTTGGTTTTCATCGAAGAGATAGGCAAACGAATCTTTGAGCATGTATGAACTGGTTGTCGGCAATAACCGCAAGCAACCGTTCACCATGCCGGCGGTGTCAAGTGAAAGAATATAAATGGTGTCCAGATGGTCGTACTGATCCGTTTCGAGGCCGTTAAACGAATTGACATCCCAGCCCAGTTTGCAACGGAAAACTTCATGCCTGAAGCAGAACATCCGCATTAAATGGCGAATGCTAATCCGGCCGTCCCTCAGGCTGCCGATTAGTATCTGTCTCATTACAGAACCCTCTTGCCATTTTGACATAAGGGTAGTAAAGCCCAGAATGGCTGTTAAGGGTAGACCGCCAAATAGTGTATTGACTTATATAATTGTTTAGTATATGTGGGGCCACGAACTGGGGGAATTGCCCCGTTTTCAGGCTCTACTTCAATTCTCTACTCAAGAATAAGGACGGGCCGAGAGCTAAAAAATGTTGGCCTGCTTGATCAGAATCGGATTCTGATGGCCGATTAGGCCCAGCGAAATGGCTTTCGCGACAGCCTGCTGTTTGTTGAAAACCCCCAACCGCTGGCAGGCGTGGGCGATATGCATTTTAACCGTGCTTTCCGACAGGTTGAGTATTTGCGCGATTTCCCAGTTGGTTTTGCCTTCCGCCGCCCACGACAGGCAGTCGTGCTGCCGGCCGGACAGTTGCAGACATTGAACGGGCCCGTTCGGCTTGGAAAAGATGCGGTAGGCGGTTTCGTGTATCTGCACCGACAAAAAATACAGGTAGGCCAGCGAGTGCAGAAAATTTACATCGTTGGAATCGATGCTGCGCGATCTGCTGAATGATAACAGGCCGTGATCGCCGTAGGCGCCGTGAATGGGGAACGTGACGCCGTCCTTGAGTCCGAATTCGCCCGCCTCCTGCATCACCCGCGCGGCGAGTTGGGTTCTCGTTACCCGGTCAAACACCCGGCTCCAGACGACCTGAGTGTTGCCTGCCAAGCAGTGCTTGATTATTGGGTCGACACCCATGTACTGATGGGATACATAGTGTTCCAGCCAATCGTTGGAATAGTTAGACACCGCATACACGTCCGGTTTGTGCACCGAGTTTGAAATCGTCAGAACGTAAGCGAAATTATCATAGCCGTAATCGCGGGTGATTCTTCCACACAACGCGTGTATGTCGTCCGTCGTTTTGGCGTTGGCCAGGTCGGTGAAATAATCCAGCTCATCAATATAGTTGGGTATATTGGATTTGAGCATCGGTTGCGCCTCTAACCAAAAAGCCTTTCCACACTGTCGCCGTTAATGGCGCTGAGCGTATTTTTCCAGTTGCCCGGTGGGATTTTTAACAGTACCTCGGTGCCCCTGCCGGACAGCGGTTTGATAAAAATTTTCCCATGGAATTGCAGTGCGCGCTGCCGCATGGCGGTGATGCCGATGGAACGCGGATCGTATATGGCCGATACCGGTATGCCTTTGCCGTTGTCCCTGATGGCCAGCACAAGATTCTGAAAGTCGTCGATAAGCAAGTCCACATACAGATGCGTAGCCTTGGCGTGACGATGTGCGTTCTGAAGAGCTTCTTCAAAAATCCGAAAAATCGTTCTTTCCAGTACGTTCGCAAGTTTGATATTTTTTAAATTGGATTCAAAGGTGAAATCGCAGAACGTCGCTTCCTTGAACGACTGCAATGACCATTCGATTGCATCGTACAGGCCGAGGTACTCCAGCGCGGGAGGTTTCAGGCTGGAGGTCAGCGTGCCGATGTTGTAGTTGAGATTGTTGGCCGTTTCCATCAACGAGCGCACGTGTTTGCGCAGGGAGTTTTTCTGATCTTCGTCGTCCGCCAGTTTTGGCATCAGCCAGCAGAGCCCCATGTAGATTGCTGAAACCACTTGTGAAAAGTTCTGCTGCAACTCGGTGGTGATTCTGGCGGTTTCCGTTTCACGGTTTGTTTGCAGGTGCGCAATCAGATTGCTGAGATGTTCGTTGGAATCCCCGCACTCGGGTTCGACGGTTTTGAAGCGGATATTGGCGGCTTCGTGCATTGAGGCCAGCAAAAAAGTTTTTCCCGCACTGTCGTTCAGCAAGGTGGCTTTCGAGAAGACTTTGCGGTAGCGATTGTTGCCGCACAAAAAGTTGTATTCGGACCCCCAAAATTTCCTGCCCGTCTCCAGGACCGTGGACAGTTCAGCCTTCACACGCTGGACGTCATCCACATGGATTTTCTGATAGAACCAGTCGTAAGGGTAAGTATTTGAAGGGTAACCGAATTTTTCAAAATTCTCGGAAAACCAAATTGAGCCGCCATCCGTATCCCACAACCAGACAGCGTTATCCGAATGGCGGGCCGCAATTTCGGCCGTCAGACGGGGGTTTTCGAGGTTGGTAAAGTTATGAAGGGTCTCCATTGATGTCCCTGTCGAACATTCATGTCTAACCCGGCTATTGTAGCCGATTGCTTAAAAAAAACCTGTCAGCGGGCGAAATAAAACATTAACGTAAATACACGTACATATGAGAGGCGGGCTCGCAGTACCGACAGGCTTGCGTTGGCTTAATCTTGACCATGATCGTCGCGGCGGGTTCCGCCCCCGCTTTATCACGGTATTCCGATATTCGCTCCATTCCGCATGTACACGAATTTAAAACCTGATGGCGGGATACCATCGGAGCAGCATTTTTCATTGCCGGCTCTTCCCGGCCCGTCGGCTTGTCCCCTGATTCCAACGTTAATCCCACAGCGCTGGCCGGATTGTCGGGTCTTGGTTATATAAAGGTATGTAGAACCTATCTCAAAATGTCGCGAGTGCCGTGTGCAGCGCACGCGGTAGACCTCGGCGAAGGCAAAAATGTCCGAAAAAGCGGAGTTTACTCGGAGTAAATGAGCATTTTGAGGACATTTTTAACGACGTATCGGCAAGCGCAGCAATTTTGAGATAGGTTCTAGTATTTTTGAGGTGAACATGATGAAGCCCACGGGTTACTGGGCATGCCGGCGTTTGGCGGTGTGTTGTCGAGATTCAGGCGCTGGTCGGTCTGATCCGCACGCGCCGATAAGCGCCGGGCGGCCGGGGGTATGAAGGGTGTTACGACTGAAGCGGAAACACTCGATCGCGATGTCGCCGACAGGCCTGACGGCCACCCTTATTTAATATTGAATAATCCCAATGGCATGATATACAGGCTGGTGCCGCAAGCGAACAGTGACTAGTGCAGCATTAAACCCGACATCAATATCAACAAGCAATAAAGGAGTAAAACCATGAAACAAATACTGGGTCTGTTAGCCTGTTTCGTTTGCGCGGCCGCTGCCGCGAAAAACGGGTTGGATGAACCGCTATGGGAAACCGGCGGCCTGCGCACGCCCGAAGCGGTGCTGGTGCACGAACTGGACGGTAAAAAAGTGTTGCTGGTCTCCGAAATAGAAGGCGATGCGTCGAAGGCTGACGGCGCTGGCGGCATCGCGTTGCTCGACGTTGACGGTAAGA
>DASVCP010000404.1:0-5067 GCA_036381555.1 Gammaproteobacteria bacterium | reverse complement strand
CGCTTTCAATTCCGGGTAGTTTTCAGCTACCGCAAACAGGTTGCCCAACCCCAGCCGCAACGTGCTTTCCGCCGCGCCCAACGCTCCGACGTCGCCGGCTTCACCCGCCTTGAACACCTGCGAACGGGCCAGCATGACTTTTTCGAGCGTATCCTGCTCGAACTTCATGTACTGCCTGCACACCTCGACCAGCTTGGGCAACTCATCATGACGTTGCTTTAGCAGTACGTCGATGTTTGACCATGCCTTGTCAACATTGTGTTTCAGCGTTACCAGATTATTGTAAATGAGCACGCCATAAAAGAACGCAGCCAGTGCAATACCCAGGAATATAAATCCGCCTATTTCCATCGATCGACTCCTTAAAACAGTCAACTTCACTAAAACCGTCAACTTCACTAGACCCCCTCTCCTTCAGGGAGTCCCCTCACCCTTAATCCTTCCGATTCTACCGAGTGCTCCGCACACGGGGGAGGCAGATTTTTGCTCCTGCAAAATCTGCATTTCCACCATCCATGGCGGTTAGGGGAAGCGGAGTGCGCACCGCGCACATTATTTTAGAGCCTTAAACGTCCAGATTGGACACGGCAAGCGCGTTGCCTTCAATAAACAGGCGGCGCGGTTCCACCTGGTCGCCCATCAGGGTTGTAAACACTTCGTCGGCCGCGACCGCGTCCTCGATTCTCACTTGTAACAGGCGGCGGGTTTCCTGACTCATAGTCGTTTCGGCAAGCTGCTCAGGATTCATCTCGCCCAGGCCTTTATAGCGCTGGAAGTTCAAGCCGCGTTTTGCCTCTTCAAGCAGCCAGTGCATAACTTCCTTGAAGCTTTCGACCGGTTGCACTTTGTCGCCGCGCTGGACTTTCGCTCCCTCGACCAGCAGTCCGTCCAGACGGTTGCCCAGTTTCCCCAGCATCTGGTATTCAGTGGTGGCGAAAAACTCCGGCTCCAGCGTGATTAATGTGGGCACCCCATGAACGCGGCGTTCAACCACCACCGCGTGAGCGATATCGCGCCGTTCAAGCGTTATCTTGTAATCGGTGGACGACGGCGCTTTCTGGTTCAGCTTGGTCTGCAAACGCTCAAGCCAGGGCAACATGTTTTCCCGGTTTTCGAGGTCCTGTTCGGTCAAGCCGGGCAAGGTCAGCAACTGTTCGATCAGAAGCGCTTCGTATTTTCGACTCAGGCGGCCGACAACGGCTTGTGCGCCCATATACGTCTTGGCCAGCTCCTCAAATGCGGCTTCTCCCAGAGCGTCGCCGTTCTGATTAATGATAAGTTCCGCCTCGGACAGCGCGATCTGCAGCAGATAGGCGTTCATTTCGGCGTCATCCTTCACATACCGCTCCTGCTTGCCGCGCTTGACTTTATACAACGGTGGTTGTGCAATATAAATGTGCCCCCTTTCTATCAGTTCCCTCATCTGCCGGTAAAAGAACGTGAGCAGCAGGGTGCGAATGTGGGAGCCGTCGACGTCGGCATCGGTCATGATGATGATCCGGTGATATCTGAGCTTTTCAGGGTCGAATTCCTCCCGGCCGATACCGCAGCCCAATGCCGTGATCAGCGTGCCGACTTCCGCCGAGCCCAGCATTTTGTCAAAGCGGGCTTTTTCCACGTTGAGTATCTTGCCTTTCAGGGGTAAGACCGCCTGCGTGCGCCGGTCCCTGCCCTGCTTGGCCGAACCGCCGGCGGAGTCACCTTCGACCAGGAACAGTTCCGACTTGGCCGGATCCTTTTCCTGGCAATCAGCCAACTTGCCGGGCAGGCCGGCCACGTCCAGCACACCCTTGCGCCGCGTCATTTCACGCGCCTTGCGCGCCGCTTCCCGCGCGCGCGCGGCATCGATAATTTTCGCCGTTATCGCCTTGGCTTCGCCGGGTTTCTCCAGCAGGAATTCCTGCATTTTCTCCGCCATTAACGACTCGACCACCGCTTTGACTTCGGAGGAAACCAACTTGTCCTTGGTTTGGGAGGAAAACTTCGGGTCATGAACCTTGACGGACAATACCGCGACGAGACCTTCACGGGCATCATCGCCGGAAACCGCGACTTTGGCTTTCTTGGCAATCCCTTCCCCATCAATGTACTGATTCAACGTACGGGTCAGTGCCGCACGGAATCCAGCCAAATGGGTGCCGCCGTCCCGCTGGGGAATGTTGTTGGTGAAACAGAAAATGTTTTCCTGGTAGGAATCGTTCCACTGCAGCGCCACTTCAACCCCGATGTTGTCTCGGCTTTGATTGAAGTGAAAAACCGTGGGATGTAAGGGGGTTTTATTCTGGTTGAGATGCTCCACAAACGCCCGAATTCCGCCTTTGTACTCAAAAACATCTTCCCGGTCGGTGCTTTCCTCGTGCAGTCGAATTCGGACGCCCGAATTTAAAAATGACAGCTCCCGCAGGCGCTTGGCCAGAATGTCGTAATGAAACTCGATATTGGAGAAATACTTGTCGCTGGGCTTGAAGGAAATCTCGGTACCGGTACGCTGTGTATCGCCTATCACCGCCAAGGGTTCGACCGGGCGGCTGTCCGCATACATTTGCCGGTGCACCTTACCGTCACGATAAATCGTCAATTTCAGGGTTTCAGACAAGGCATTGACCACCGAAACCCCGACGCCATGCAGCCCGCCTGATACTTTGTAGGAGTTGTCGTCGAATTTGCCCCCCGCATGGAGGACGGTCATGATCACTTCAGCGGCGGACCGGCCTTCCTCAGGATGAATGTCGACGGGAATACCCCGGCCATTATCAACAACCGTAATAGATTGATCGCCATGGATCGTAACGCTGATCTCGTTGCAGAAACCCGCCAGAGCCTCGTCGATGGCGTTATCCACCACTTCAAACACCATGTGATGCAATCCGGTGCCGTCATCCGTATCGCCAATGTACATCCCCGGCCGCTTACGGACTGCATCGAGACCCTTGAGTACTTTGATGTTCGAGGAGTTATAGCTTGAATCTTTGCTCATATCGTCCTTATGCGTAATCGTCGAGGGCGGGGCATTATACCACTTCCGTTATCGCCCCATGTTCCACGTGAAACGTTTTCATATCCGGCCACTGATCCAGCTTCAGACTTCCCCGGCTCACCATCGTCAGAAACAGCTGTGCACCCATCGGGCGCAATAGTTCCAATAACCGTTGCTGGTGCGCGGAATCGAGTTCAGCGGCAAAATCATCCAGCAAAACCACGCAACGCCGGCCACTGCGCCTGGTAAAAAGTTCTACCTGCGCCAGAATCAACGCCGCGACCAGCATCTTTTCCTGTCCCCGGGAAACATAGTGCTGGATCCGCCGTCCATCCAGTCGGAAAACCAAGTCGGCGCGATGAGGACCGGAACAGGTAAACCCTTTTTGCTTATCCCGCGGCAGTGTTTCAAGTAAAACATCGGCCAGCGGTCGCTCCACATCCCAACCCGGTTCATAGTCCACCTGGAAATCATGTTCGCCAACCAACCCTTTGGCAAAAAATGGCAGTACCTTTAGGTACTCCGACAGGTAGGCTTTGCGCAACTCGTGGATCTTTTCCGCCATGGTGCTCAGTTCCGGATCCCAGGCCCGCTCGAGGTTCGGAGTACTTCGAAGTTTCAGAGTGGCATTCCGCTGCTTCAATGCCTTGTCATAACGTTGCCACGCCGGGAAAAAGAATTGTTCCACGTGAAACAATCCCCAATCCAAAAACCGACGACGCTGTTTGGGGCCTCCGTTTACCAAATGATGGCTGTCAGGGTGAATAACCTGAGTGGGTAGCCAGGCTGCCAATTCGGAGACTCGGTTCAATTTTCGACCGGCGGCTTTCAGCGTTAATCCTGAACGGGACTTCTCGATCCCAAGATGGATCATGCGATCCGCGGGTGCCGAAACAGATGCCGTCACTTGAAACATCTGCTCTCCATGTCGAACCAAATCACCCAGATGGGTGCTTCGAAATGAACGTGCGGAGGAAAGTAAATGAATCGCTTCGAGAATTGTGGTCTTGCCGGCGGCGTTGCTCCCCAGCAACAAATTGAGGGACTGGGAAGGTTCAATCTCAACCGATGAAAAGCCCCTCAGGTTACAAAGGCCTAGTCGATAAAGGCTCATGGGCCCCCGGCATGATAGCAAAGCGGCTTTTATAACCGCATCGGCATGATGACGTACTGGCTTTCCTCGTTGCCGTCATCCCGGATGATGCAACTGCTGTTGGGATCCTTTAACAAAACCCGGACCTTTTCCGAACTCACGACGTTCAGGACGTCGAGAACATAGTTCACATTGAAAGCCACTTCCATTGGGTCTCCCTGATAATCCACTTCGAGTTCATCCTCGGCCTCTTCCTTGTCGGGATTTTGGGTCTGTATTTTCAACAATCCGTCCGAAATAACGAACCGGACCCCGCGATATTTTTCATTCGACAAAATTGAGGTGCGCGTCAGTGATTGGCGGAGCGCCAACCGGTCCGCTATAAGAATCTTATCCCCGTCCGCCGGCATGACACGCTCATAATCAGGAAATCGCCCATCGATCAGTTTGGAAGTATAACGCAGCCCCTCCCATTCAACCCGGATATGGTTACCACTGAAAGCAACATACGCTGAATCCTGGCTGTCGCCCAGGAGCCGCTGAAGCTCCAAAACCCCCTTTCGAGGAATAATGACCTGCTTCCCATTGGGCAAGGAATCGCTCCCGGCGGCATCAGCCAGTGCCAATCTGTGTCCATCGGTGGCTACCGCCCTTAGTTTGTTATCGCGGCACTCCAACAGCAGTCCGTTAAGGTAATAACGAACGTCCTGTTGCGCCATTGCGAAGCTGGTACGCTCGGTAAGCTCCCTGAAACGGGTACGGGGCACGGAAAAACGCACATCAAAGTTGAGGTTCTCCAGCGCAGGAAACTCGCTTGAGGGCAGGGTCGCCAACACGAAACGACTACGCCCTGAACTTAATGTCGCACGATCCTTGGCAAAAGAAAATTTGACCTCGGCACTTTCAGGAAGGTTTTTGCAGATATCCAGCAATTTGCGGGCTGGAACAGTAATGTCCCCTTCCATATCGAGTGGAATTTGCGTATCAGCCACCAACT
>DASVCP010000403.1:0-2120 GCA_036381555.1 Gammaproteobacteria bacterium | reverse complement strand
TGAAACCGACCCGCTCCCCGTTTTCCTCGACGGCCATCGCCAAGTTCAAAATGTTGCGATCGACCGTGTCGCTGTAACGGATGGAAAAGCCCGTACCGTCCCCCGTCAGGGCTGCCTGAATTTCTTCCCGATCGAGATGGTTGTCCATTTGCCGCGCATCATGATCAGAGTCGCCGAGAACGACACCGTCACGATCGATAAAAGTGATCCGGCTCTCCGTGAACGGGCGCAAATAGGCTGCCTGTTGTTCAAAGTATACGATCCTCTGTTCCAGCGGCAGTTCGGTATGCCAGGGCACTGTTGCGGAAATCAGCATGATTTCACGCTGCAGGCTTTCTTTTAATGTCTCAATGTGGTTTTGTTTCATATTGTGCGCACTGAACAAACCGAGGCCGATTACGGCAATCGTCATAAACAGGATGAAAACCAGCGTTAATTTGATCCGGAATTTGGTCATAAGCATCCCTTACACTCGCTTGATCCATCAAAAAATCCGGAGTGCTGCCGCACCCCGGAGAGTAGCGCGGGTTGTATGCACTTTTATTGAAAGACCGGCTCCTTAAATTGCTCCAGCTTTTCGAGGGAACTCTTTTCCACATCGGCATGCAGGCTGTTGCCGTGCGAATCCATTGTCACCACGGCAGCGAATCCTTCAACACGCAAGTGCCACATCGCTTCCGGCATGCCGAACTCCATAAAGTCAACGCCGGTCACTTCCTTGATCGTGCGCGCATAGTACTGGGCGGCACCGCCGATCGCGTTCAGATACACGGCACCGTGTTCCTTCAAAGCGGCGAGAGTCTTGGTTCCCATGCCGCCTTTGCCGATGATGGCGCGGATGCCGAATTTTTTGATGATGTCCGCCTGGTAAGGCTCCTCGCGGATGCTGGTCGTCGGTCCTGCCGCTTTCACTTCCCAGCGGTCCCCGTTTTTCATCATGACCGGACCACAGTGGTAAATGACGGCACCGTTCAGATCAACAGGAGCGTCATGGTCCACCAGGTGTTTGTGGATCGCATCGCGGCCTGTGTAAATAGGACCATTGAGGATAACGACGTCACCTACCTTGAGGCTGCGCACCTGTTCTTCCGTTAACGGTGTATGAAGCACCACTTCTCTCGTCTTTTGCCCCGTCTCCGCAGTCGCCGCAATCTGCGCCGCGCCGGACTGTACCTGCTGGTCAAGCCGCGCTTCTTGCCCCCTCCGGTACAGCCACTTTTTCAACTCGCCGGTCTTTGCGTCCAGCAATGCACCTTGTCTGCGAAACGCCCAGCAGTTGTATGCTACGGATACGAAAAAGCTCGCTGGCAACCGGTTGGCTGCTCCGATCTTGCATCCGAGCAACGTCACTTCGCCACCGAAACCGAGCGTACCGATTCCGAGCTTGTTGGCGTTTTCCATAATATATTCTTCGAGTTTTCGCAAATTTTCATCCGGATTGACGTCATCTACTTCACGGAACAGTTGCTGCTTGGCCAGTTCGTAACCGCTTGTGCGGTCACCGCCGATGCCGACACCGATAAAGCCGGCGCTGCATCCCTGGCCTTGCGCCTGGTACACAGCATGCAAAATGCATTTGCGAATACCGTCCAGGTCACGGCCCGCTCTTCCGAGCCCTTCCAGTTCCGTCGGCAAGCTGTACTGGATGTTCTTGTTCTCACAGCCGCCACCTTTCAAGATCAGTCTCACTTCGATCTCGTCCCGCTCCCACTGCTCAAAATGAATGACCGGTGTTCCCGGGCCGAGGTTGTCGCCACTGTTTTGACCGGTGATCGAATCGACAGAATTGGCGCGCAGTTTGCCGTCCAGCGTTGCCCGGCGAACGGCGGCACGGATTTTTTCCTTCATTTCAATCTGATTGCTGCCCACCGGACAATAGATATAGAAGGTCGGCATACCGGTGTCCTGGCAAAGCGGGGATACTCTTTCTTCCGCCATTTCGATATTTTCCGTAATCGTCGACAGGGCGATCGCCGAACGCGTCCCCTCATTTTCACGCAGTTTCGCCGCATAGATCGCTTCACGCACGTCAGCGGGCAAATTGGTCGATGTTTCCACGATCAACTGATAAATGCTTTCTTCAAAATGCTGCATACCGTTTTCCTGCTCCTTTCTTTGAT
>DASVCP010000402.1:0-3422 GCA_036381555.1 Gammaproteobacteria bacterium | reverse complement strand
TCCACGTCGAAACCAGTGTAAACTTTCCTGTTATTTAGTTAAGGCCGCCAGCGAATCGTAATATCCCACCAACGAGTTCAGAGAATACGCTGCATTCGCCGGACTCGGATTAGGTGAAACGAATATTCGGCTGGCGCCGATACAAAATTCCGCCTGTTCGCCCCACGGCAGCGCCTCCGGGGCGATACCCTCCGCATACTTTAAATAATGGCGGTACGCCAGCATCCCATGAAACCAAACCCAGGCGGGTCGATAGCGGAGCAATTTTCCTTTCAATAAAGGGGCGTCACGGCGATAATCTTTCATACTCAAATCCTTTCCCATTGCGGTGGGCCGCTTTACCACATCGGTAAACCCGATGGAATCTCTTTTCAACAGGATTTGCATGGCGTCCCGCCCGGGTTCCAATTGTGCAACAACCAGTCCGGATAAATTCAGCGCCTGCCAGAACCGGTTACGAGGATTGGCGAAAGGGAACCCTGCCAGCACCGAGGGTATCGACGGATTCAACCCGACCGAGATTATTTTAAGCTCGGGGCGCAGGTAATCCGGTAGCGTTTCGAACGTATCATTCATTTGGAAGTCATTATAATCATAACGGTACCGCACCCAATCAAAGAGTTTCAGGACCATTGACTGCTATACTTCCGACATGGGACGCTGGCGACCACCTCCTCCAGAATCTTCACCACATATCACGCCGGCCGGCTTTCGCGCGCTGCAGCTGGAACTGGACGGGCTATGGGCAAAACGCCGTGATGTCACGCGTCACCTAGCCGCCGCGGCGGCGGAGGGTGACCGGTCCGAGAACGCCGAATATATTTATCGCAAAAAAGAGTTGCGGGAAATCGACCGCCGAATTCGTTATCTCCAGAAACGCCTGCCGGAGCTGCAAATTGTCAACGCCCCTCCCGCCAACCGACATCAGGTCTTCTTTGGCGCCTCGGTCACTCTGGAATCCGAAACCGGCGTGGAAAACCGCTACCGGATTGTCGGCGCGGACGAGTTCAACCCGGGAAGAAACTGGATCAGCATCGACTCTCCCCTCGCCAGAGCATTACTCAGGAAAACCATGGGCGAAGATGTGATTGTCACAACACCGGCAGGGAAAACTTGCTATTCTATTATTGACGTCAGCTACCATTCGGCAGAAGATTAGGCCCCTGCCCCAGCGTTCGCCAATGCTTGCCAAACCCGTTTCACCGGAATGACCGTTTTACAAACCTGGAGTCGATTTGTCAGTCTATGTTTGCCAAACTTCTTAAATCCAATCCGGAACATCCGAAAGCGGAAATTCGCCTGGCGGCCGTAGAGCAGCTCGAATCCGCAGACCCGGAGCAACACCAGGTGCTGATCAATCTTGCACGCCACGATCCGGATTTGGAAGTTCGTCTCGCCGCCGCGGAGAAAGTGGTGGATATACCCATTCTGTCGGCCCTGGCATCCGACGAAAACCCACGGCTGAATCAGGCGGCCAAAGCACGGCTGTCCAGGCTGCTTGCCGGCGATACAGAATCGCCTCTTTCCGAGGAGCAGCGGCTGACGGCACTGGCCGGGATAGAAGATTTATCGCTGCTCATCCATCTTGCCGATTCCACCGAAGGCACGCTTCAGCAGACCGTCATCGCAAGATTCGTGTCGGAGGAAGACCTGGAACACTTGGTCATGACCAGCACGGTTGCCAAAATACGGCTGGAGGCCGCCGAGAAAATACAGACCCCGGAGCGCCTGCAACGTATCGCCCGTTTCGGTAAACAAAAAGACAACGGCCTGTACCAGTCAACTCAACAACGCTTGGCGAAAATCAGGGAAGCCGAAGAAAGCCGTGTGCAGCAACTTGCGCGCACTGAAACGCTCTGCCGTGAACTGGAAACACTGACCGATGTTAAATTTATTCCGACGAACTACGCATCAAAAATCAAAAATATCATAACCGAATGGGGCAAGCTTGAAATAAAGCCTTCCCCCGACATTCAAAACCGTTTCGACGCGGCCAGCACACGCTGTCGGGAAAAACTGGAAGTTCATGAAGCCACAAGAAAAAAACAGCTCTGTTGCGAAGCCCTGGAATCACAGCTCGATGCGCTCCGGACCCTGTCCGTTCCCGACCGGGACCTGCAGACAAAGCTCGATGTCCTGCTCGACAAGCAGGCGGAAGAATGGCAAACACTGGTCACGGCCTCACCCGCCACCAAAGAAGAGCAGCAGCGTTACACCCTTGCAAGGCAGAAAATAACAAACTACCGCGAAGCGTTGCAGCGCCTGATCGATCATCAGGATGCGTTGCAGGAGCTAGTCGTTGAAACAACGAACCTGAAAGCCGCCGGCATCGACCCCGCGTCGATTAAAACCCGAAAAAGACAACTGCAAAATCGTATAAACGACATTAAATGGCCGCCGATTTTTAACCGGCCCGCGGTACTTGCCGATACGGATATCGCCTTCTCCCGCCTCGAAGAAATCCAGGCAACCCTGGGAGAGCGACAGAACCAACAACGTCAGCAGCTTCAGGAACTGATCGGGCAACTGTCGCTGGCCGTGGACAAAGGCGTTGCGCAGGAAGCGAAAACGTTGCTGGAAACCTGCCAGTCGATTTTCGACTCGCTGTCTCCCGCGGAAAGCAGACGCTTCAAAGCCAGGCTGACTAAATTACGCGCGCTTACCCAGGAATTGACCGGCTGGCGCAAGTTCGCAGAAAACCAACAGCGCGCCTCGCTTTGCGAGAGGATGGAGGAACTGGCCCGCAAGCCCGTCGACCCTCAGAATAAAGTTAACGCCATCAAGCAGCTGCAAAGCGAATGGAAGGCGCTGGACAAGTTTGAGGCAGCTCCCCCCGGCCTGTGGCGTCGTTTCCAAAAGGCCGGAGAAGCGGCTTACGCGCCCTGTAAACAGCACTTTGAACAGCAAACCAAACAACGCGAAGCGAATCTTGCGGAGCGCACACGAATCTGCAGGGAACTAAAGGAGTTCATCGAGCAGACAAACTGGCGTGACATGGACATACGAGCACTCGATAAAAAGCTTCGCAACACGCTCGATGACTGGCGCCGCCGCTCGCCTGTCGACCGTAAACCCGGCAAAGCCCTGCAAGCCGAACTCGACGGATATATTTCCCAACTGAAAGCGCATCTCAAAGACGCTTATCAAAGCAACCTCGAAATCAAGCGCGCTCTCATCAAACGCGCCGAGGCACAGGCCGAACAAACCGATGTTGAAGAGGCCATGCGCCAGATCAAGGAACTGCAGAACAGCTGGCGCCAGGCAGGACCCACCTCGCAGCGCCAGGAGCAAACCGCCTGGAAACAGTTCCGCGCCGCCTGCGACGTCGTCTACAACCGCCTTCAGGAGCGCAGGAACACCGAAACCGAGGCGCTGCAACAAAACAAGCAACAGGCGGAAACGGTTTGCGAACAAATCGAAGC
>DASVCP010000401.1:0-4376 GCA_036381555.1 Gammaproteobacteria bacterium | reverse complement strand
AGCCGCAGCCGTTGGCGAAAGGCGGACGGCTGGTATTGGCGCCCGATGACGAGCTGCGGCGTGTAAGCATTCTGTCACCCTCCACGGAGTTGCAACTTTTTGACGGACGTAACAAGGCGCAAAACGGCTGGTTCGTGGTCAGAAGCCTGATTCCCGCCGGTAAAACCGGCGCCGTGGTCGAATGGCACCTGGCCGGCAGCGTGCAACCGGGCTGGACCCGACCGCCGATGATCGCCCACTCCCAAGTGGGGTACCATCCGGACCAGGAAAAAATCGCCGTTATCGAACTGGACCGCAACGACAAGCAAAAGGGCAAGGCGAAATTGCTGAAAGTCACCGCTGACGGCGAATCGAAGGAAATTCTGGAAAGCGCGATCAAACCGTGGGGCGAGTATTTGCGATACAACTATGCCGCCTTCGATTTCACCGGTGTGCGCGACAGTGGCATCTACATGATCGAATATGACGGTGTGACCACGGCGCCGTTCCGCATTGCGCCGGATGTATATGCTTCGGCCTGGCAACCGACGCTCGACGTGTTTTTTCCCGTGCAGATGGACCACATGCTGGTCAACGAGGCCTATAGAGTCTGGCACGGCGCTTCGCATCTTGACGACGCCCGACAAGCGCCGGTCGATCATGTGCATTTCGATCTGTATGCGCAAGGTCCCGCCACCGACACCCGTTTCAAACCCGGCCAGCATATTCCCGGACTTAACATCGGTGGCTGGTACGACGCCGGCGATTACGATATTCGCACCCAAAGCCAGTATTCCACGGTCATTAACCTCGTCAATGTCTGGGAAAATTTCGGCTTGAAACGCGACACCACCACTGTCGATTACGACCGCAGATATGTCGACCTGCATGTTGCCGACGGCAAGCCCGACGTGTTGCAACAGATCGAACACGGCACGCTTGGCCTGATCGCGCAGCACCGTGTGTTCGGCCGCGCCATACCCGGGATAGTCGCCGCTCACCTGGAGCAGTACACGCATCTCGGCGACGGTCTGACCAAAACCGACAATCTGATTTACGACCCGAAAATGGGTGAGTTGGAATCCGACGGCAAGCGTAGCGGCAAGCCCGACGACCGCTGGGCGTTCACCGGTTATTCGACACCGCTGAACTACGGTTCTATCGCCGCGCTGGCGGCGGCCAGCCGTGCGCTGAAGGGCTATAACGATGCGTTGGCCGAGGAAAGCCTGGATGCGGCGGTCAAAGGCTGGGAAAAGGAGCAGGGGCAGGAACCGAAAATGTTCCAGCACGGCAACACCACCGGCGGCGATCTGTATGACGAAATGTTCAAAGCCGCCACCGAGTTGCTGCTTGCCACCCGCGAGGAGCGGTATGCGAGCGCCGTGAGCGCGTTGTTGCCGCGCATCGAAGCGCGGTTCGGCTTTAACGCCGTGCAGGCCGTCAAGGTTTTGCCGCATATGGATGAGAAGTATGCGAAGGAAATAAGAGACATGGCGTGGAATTACCGGAACCGCATGCGCGAACTGATCGCCGACAATCCGTTTGGCGTACCTATCACCCGCGGCGGTTGGGCAGGCAACGGTTTTGTTATCAACTTTGCCGTCACCAACTATTTTCTGCACAAGGCCTTTCCGGACCTGATTAATCGTGAAGAGGTCTTCAGAGGATTGAACTACCTTTACGGCACACATCCGGGTTCCAACCTTTCTTTTGTCTCGAATGTCGGCACGCGCTCCAAGCAGGTTGCTTATGGCATGAACCGCGCCGACTTTTCGTTCATCTCCGGCGGCATCGTGCCCGGCGTGCTCGTCATTAAACCGGATTTTCCGGAAAACAAGGAAGACTGGCCGTTTTTCTGGGGGCAGAACGAGTACGTTATCACGCTGGGCGCGCCTTACATATTCCTGGTAAACGCGACGCGGGAACTGCTGGCAAAGTGATGGATGTGCGCCTTGTTTTTCGGTATGTTTGAACGTCAAAACGGCGGAGGGATCTCATGGCCGGTAAAAAGCTGAAAAACGAGGCGCAACTGCTTAAGGAAGCGATCCGCATGGGCATGGAATACGGCGTCAAGCGCGGCGTGGTCGAATTCGAACCGACCGATTCGGCCGAACTGAAGATTGAATACATCTACCGCCTGCTGGTGCACGACCAGTTGATCCAGCCGCTGGCCAAGCTCGACGTCAGCCTGCCGAACATGAAGAACAAGCTTGCACGTTGGGCATTGAAGGAACTGCCGGACGATCACCCGTTGAAAAAATGAAAGGAAGGGGACTGTATTTATAAGAATTTAACCACGGAGCGCACGGAGTGCACAGAGAAAAGAAATTTTAATAAATTGAATGTAATTTTATTTAAACCCGAAGCTATATTGGCAAAACAACTCACCAGGCTTTTAACATTTATATTGTTTTAACTCCGTGTTCACAGAAATTCGCTCCTTGCAATTTCTGCACTTCCACCATCCATGGTGGTCGTCCGTGCGCTCCGTGGTTAGATCAATATAAAATTAGAGTCTTTCTCTTCTCACCGCAAAAACCCCGTCAGATAGTTTTCGATCAGCGAACTGGCCAGTTGCCACGACATGTCAGGTTTCTTGATGACCGGCGTGCTGGTCAAAGCGGCCATGCTGATGCCGTGGATGCCTGCCCACAATGTGCGGGCGGCGATCCAGATCTCGGTGTCGGATTTGTGCGGCGCCAGTTGGCGGAACTCCGCTTCGACCAGTAGCAGCAGCGCGTCGATGCGCTGTCTGTACCAGTCGGGTATTTCAGTATCGACCAGGCTGTGCTCGAATACCGCGTTCCAGCGGCGGGGTTGCCGGTTGGCCAGCTCGATGTAGGCTTTCGACATGGCCGCCAGCCGGCGCTTCGGGTCGGCCAGGTCGCGGGCCGCGGCAGTGATGCCGGCATGCAGTTCTTCCAGGGTTTTGGCGTTGACGTGCAGGATCAGGTCGTCCAGGTTTTCGAACGCCAGGTACAACGTGCCCACCGTATAGCCGATATCCTGGGCGATGCCGCGGGCGGTCAGCTTGGCCAGGCCCTGGCCGGTAACGATGCGGGTGGCGGCCGTGATGGCCATCTCGCGTATTTCTTCCCGGCTGTGATCGCTGCGCCTGCCCATACTGTCAGCCTCATATAACCTAAATAAATAAACGCCGTTCATTATAATGCCGAAAAAATATTAAACAATGTTTATTTTATGCGCTATAAATTGAACATTGTTTAGTTGTGGCGGCCGGGCCGCCAATATTCAGACATTAAATTAAACAATGTTCATTTTAAAAGGAGAGCAGTCATGAAAATAACCCGTAATTTCTTTTGCACCTTCGGTTTCCTGGCGGCGCTGCTGCCGGGCGTGGCGGCGCAGGCGGCCGGTCTCTTGACTCCCGCCGGCGGCAGCCTGCCGCCGCTGGACATCAAAACCCACGACGTGGAAGTCGTCATTGAAGACGCTTATGCCATCACCCGGGTCGAGCAGGTTTTCCACAATTCGCACCAACAGGATCTGGAAGCCGTCTATTCGTTTCCTATCCCCGAGAAGGCCGCGGTGGCCGAGTTCACCGTCTGGATCGACGGCCGGCCGGTGAACGGCGAAGTGGTGGAAAAACAGCGCGCCCGGCAGATCTACGAAGATGAAAAGTCGGCCGGCCGCGACGCCGGCCTCGCCGAGCAGGACGGCTATAAAACCTTCGATCTGCACGTCGCGCCGGTCAGGGCGGGACAGGATACCCGTATCCGGCTGGTGTACATGCAGCCGGCCCATGTCGATACCGGCATCGGCCGCTATGTCTACCCGCTGGAAGAGGGCGGGGTCGACGAGGAAAAGCTGGCGTTCTGGACGGCCAACGAAACCGTCCGCGAACGGTTCAGCTTCAAGCTCAAGCTGCGCTCGGCCTACCCCGTGGACGGCGTGCGCGTTCCCGATCAGCCCCAGGCGCTGATCGGTCAAACCTCCGCACAGGAATGGACGGTCGAGCTGCTTGCCGGGCAGACCGTGCGGACAGGCACCGAAGATGGGGCAGGCGCCGAAACGGAAGGCCCCGCACCCGCGGTGCAACCGCAGGCGTTCTCATTGAACCGGGACATCGTGGTCTATTGGCGTCATACCGACGGCCTGCCGGGCTCGGTGGACCTGGTGGCCTACAAACCTGACGCGGACCAGCGTGGCACCTTCATGCTGGTGGTCACGCCGGGAGACGATCTGGCGCAAATTCAGGAGGGTAGCGACTGGATCTTCGTGCTGGACATGTCCGGTTCGATGCAGGGCAAATACGCGGCATTGGCCGAAGGCGTCGCCAAGGCGCTGGGCGCGATGCGGCCGCAGGACCGGTTCCGGATCGTGCTGTTCAACGACGGTACACGCGAGCTGACCTCTGGCTACGTCAATGCGACGCC
>DASVCP010000400.1:0-9821 GCA_036381555.1 Gammaproteobacteria bacterium | reverse complement strand
ACCGAGCCGAGATGGTCCTTGTGCAGGTAGGTCAGACTGATCTGGTCCGCTTCTTTCGAGCGCACCAGATAGCCGCCAATATAACTCTTGGTGGTCGTCACGCCGCCTTCGACAACTTCTTCATATAGGCCGCCGTTGATGTAATACGTGGTGCGGTTGCCGTTGACCTGCTTGAAGCGGGCATGATCCGGCCCGTAGCTGAAGGCCGTGCTGCCAATGCGCGTCGGCTTGTTGAACACGTCGTAATCAACGGTGACCGCGCCGCGTTCGATCATGTTGCCGTAGGCGTCGTACTGGTAGCTCTTGCCGTTGGCGCTGGTCACCGCATGCACGCCTGCATTATTGGATTGGTCGTACGTCAGCGTGCCGATGTCGGAACGGTAGGTAAGGTTGCCCAGTAAATCGTACTTGTAGCTTCGATTCCGCTCGCCAATTCCCAGCCAGGTGGTCTCGCTGGTTTTCAGGCGGTTGAGGTCGTCGTAGCCAAAAAACTCGGCGGTGTATTCCTCGGGTGTGCCGTGGATGTTGGTGCGGCCGGTGGCGCGCTTGTACAGGTTGCCCAGGGTATCGAACTCGTAGGTCAAATCCTGGATGTTGCCAGTGAAGCCGGACAAGCCGCCGGCGGTCGGCCAGCCGGTCTTGATTCCGCTAATTTGTCCGCTTTCGATATCGAAGCTACTCAACGTGATAACGCCATTGCCAAAGCGCTGCTGGGTAAAATTGCCGCGTGTGTCGCTGTCTTCGCCCATCGTCCACAATATTTTGGGATTGAACGGATCGGTGACATCGCGGTTCTGCGCCTGCATCCCGGCGGCGTGGTATTGATATTCGACCTTGAACCCACCGGGATAGGTCACCGTTTGCGGGCGGCCGAAGGCGTCGTACGTGTAGCTAAAGGCGCGGCTGCCCAAGCCCGTGATGGATGTTTCCTGGCTGGTGAGGCGTGCCTGGCCGTTATAGGCATAGGTTTCGGTAAAGCCATTGCCGGTGCGGCTGGTCAGCAGACCCTTTTTGAGGGTGTCCCAAGTCCAGGTGTAAATCACCGGGCTGCCCGTGACCGGCGTGTCAGTGCGTTTGATCTTGCGGCCCAGCGTATCGTAATCGTACACAATGGACTTGGCATGGGCCGTGTTTTTCTGCCACGTCTGGCGGCGCAGTTCGCCAAAGCCGTTGTAGTCAAAATAAATTTCGCCGGCGTCCGGGTCGTTGATATAGGTCTTGTTGCCGGCCTCGTCGTGGACGACGGTAACGGTGGTGGCGGGATCGTCGTTGACAGTGGTGGTTTTCAGATTACCCTGCGTGTCGTAGGTGTAATCAATGGAGGTCAAGGCCGCGTCGAGCACCTGTTCGACCTGACCGAGCGCATTGGTGTAGCGGGCGGTGACCTGAGTCCGGCTGCCCTCGGGTGTAACCACGGTTACCGTTTGCAGAGTTTTCTGTAACCCACCTTCCTGGAGATAATCGTAATGCACGTGACCGCCATCGGCGCCGCTGACATTGCGCGGGCGATCCAGGGCATCGTAACCGCTGTACACCGTCCAGAGACTTGGGGACACGCCGGTATAAGGTTCGGACACCCGATAAACACGACCGTCGGCATGGTATTCGGTATCAACCTTGATTATCGCGCCGTTCAGGCTGTAGGTTTCGTGGCGGATTTCGCGCTGGAGCTTGTCGTAATAGACGAGCGTCAGCGGCGCGCCGAGCTGGCCGGTTGCGCTGCCGTTCGTCACTTCGGTGGCGCTTAGATAAACCGCATCGGCCGGGCAGGTCACCGGCGCGGTGGCGCAATAATACCGCTTGATGGCCGTCACGGTGCCATCGGGCGCGGTTTCCTGATTGAGACGGCCGAGCGCGTCGTAGTCGCGGGTGGCGGTCAGGGTGTTGGGATCGATTTGGCTGCTGACCGTGCCGAAGCGGACATCATAACCCAGCGTGGTGGCATGGCCCTTGTCGTTGGTCTGCGTCCCCGGGTACATCGTGTCGGTAAAGCCGCCCCAGGTCGTATTGCGGGTGACCGCCGTGCCGTTATCGATGTCGCCGGCTTGGACCGCGATTTCCGTGACCAAGCCGTTGGTGTTACGGGTGGTGGTGGTCGTTTCCCACACTGGCGTGCCGACGAAATCGCGGCGCACTTGCACGTCCAGCGTGCCCGGTTCGGGATCGAACTCAGTAGTGACAGTTCTCGGGTTAGCGCCGTCGGTGACGGTTTCCGTGCGTGCCTCGACAAAGCCGAGCAGCCAGTCGGTGGTGTTGTTCGTGATATCGGTATTATCGACCGTGACGACACGTTTTACGTCGGTGACCGTCTCGCCCGACAACCCGGTGCCGGTCGTGATGGTTTGATCGGTCAGGGTGCCGTAGATATCGAACGTATTTTCGGTTTTGGTAACGCTGACGGGATAGCCGCTGCCGATGGTTGTCAGACCATACTGGCGTTGAATACTGGATTTCAGATATGGAAAGCGGCCGTTATCCGTGTGCGCGGCGTAATCGTAGTCCGTGATACCGATCAGCTTGCCGTTGCTGTCCTTGACCTCAACACGGGCGACATTGCCAATGTAAGGAAAGTCTTGCAGATACGTTGTCGTGGTCACCATGTCCTTTCGGGTATCGGTGATCTCGATTTTCTCGAAGCCCAGGAATCCGCGGCCTTGCGCATCTTCCCTGGCTCCCGTGTAATTGAAATAACGATGATGATAACCGCCCTGGCCGTCGCTGACCGAGAGTTTTTTCACCACCTGCACATTGCGCCGGGCATGGCGCTGCGGGAATACCGGTTTCTCGGCCGATGGTGTATACAGCGGTTTGCCGTTATTGTCATCTTGCACCAACGGGCTGTACTGCCATTGCATGTTCGCACCGAAACCGTTGGTGATGGTCTTCAGTAAGTCCGGCTGTTGTTGCTTGCCGTACCAGACCCACGGCTGGGTGACACCGCTGCCGTTCCAGTAAAACAGATCCACCACCCCGTCATTATTAAAATCTCCCCGGAATATCTGCGCGTGAGGCACGGATATATAAAGGCCCGCCAGGGCTTCGGACAAATCCGAGTCGCTATCGATGAGCCTACCGGCGAACGGATCGACGTTCAGCACGGAAAAACTCGGTTGGCCGTTGTTGTAACCTGATAGCAGGATTCGCCATGCCGCATTATCGGGGGTTTCGATAATCAAGTCCTGGCGGCCGTCCTTGTCCCAGTCATACGGATAGCTGTACTGATTCTTTTGACTGCCTGAGCTGATACCAATGTCGATTTCCGGCCCGAAGCCGTTCTCCGTGTTCATGCGCAGATACCAAAGGCCTTCGGTAGCCCCGTCGGGAATGCGGTGATACATCAGGTCCGCCTTGCCGTCGCCGTTGACATCCAAGGTACTGCGGTACTGACTGCCTGGTAGGGTAAAGGGCTGACTGGTGCCGTACATCGACATGTAGAGCGTCACCGAGCCACTGTCGCTAAGCGGCAGGTCGAAGGCGTATTCGAACTGGTTCCCGCCGGTGTTCCGGTACGCTTTGTCATAGGCAAGATAATCCTCCAGCCCGTCACCGTTAAAGTCGGTGAAGCTGACTTCGGTCGTGTTCAACGACTCCCCTTGTGAATAAGGGATGAAGCTCACCGGATCGGCGGTCTGTTGAATCCATAATGTGCCGGCCGTCAGCACGTCCTCCAGGCCGTCGTTGTTCATGTCGAGGACAGCATATCGGTCAACGCCGCTGCTCGACAGTTGCGTGTAATTCACCTGCGAGAGGGCGCGTTCGAGTTCGGCAACGCCGAAATAGACCGGATCATCGTCCGCGCCGATCAGCGCCGGGCCGTGCCGGGTCATCAGCAACGCCGTCGATTTGTAGACGTTGCCGGCAATCAGCGGCGTATTCTCAAACCGATGGTTGTCCGTTCCCCAACGCACCGCCGTCACGGATCTTAAATCCACATAGCCGTCGTTATCGATATCGGCCGCCTGATTGCCGCCGGCAATCGTCTCGCCCGATGTATACAGTAACCGAACAGGTTCCATGTCAAAACCCAGTTCCCCGGTCTGCCACTCGAATGTTAGCGGTGCGGCGCACACGGGCGAGGTGCCTTCAAAGCCGCATTCTTTAATATCGGAAACCAGATAGCGGTGCGTGGTGGCGCTGCGCTCATAGTTGATGTCGTACTCGCGCACGGCCGTGCTGCCGCTGCCGATATAGGTGGTGATCTTGTCCAGCAGCTTCGGGTGTCTATGCAAATGCCCGCTATCATAGCCGTACGGCACGTCGGAACGATAGCCGTCCATATCGGAGTCGTTGGCGTCGCGCTCGATGTAACTGAACACAACCGACGCGCCAGGTGAAAAATCAATATGCGTCGGATAGTAGTCACCGTCGGCGGTGTTGCGCTGATAGTGGATGGTGTACGCATTGTGGTAACGGTCTTCCACTTTATCCAGCGCCCACACGCTGACCGAACCGCCAGGCTGGCCGGGGGCGTAGATGCGGCTGTTCTGGCCTGCATCTCCGAGGCCGTAGGTCAGAATGCGCCCATCCCTGGTCCAAACCTTGAAGTAATCGTGCGCCCCGAACGCCTGGATCTTGGCAAAGCTGTCGATCTCGGTGCGGTATTCCGCGCCGCTGGCCCAGTAGGCACTGTCGCCGGCTGGCTGGGGGCCGGACGCGAGGACGAGTTTCTGGTTATCCAGGCATAGGCGATCCGCAGTGGTGTACTTGGGATTGCTGTCCTGCGCGTTCGCGCCTTCGGTGGCGACCGTGAGCGAACAGCGTCTAATGGTGGAGAAGCCGGACAATGACCAGCCGACGCCCAGCAGGCCGTTGCCGCCGCGGCTGTTGTAATTCAATGCCAGTTCGGGTTTCAGGCCGTTGACCGCCGGGGGTAACTCAATCGGCACGGTATATTGCGCCGCGCCATTGCTCACACTCGCCTTGCCTTGGGTGAGGGCGACCAATTCGCCGTCACCGAGATTCGGCAGGAACGAGGTATCGTTGAGGCTGTATTCAAATTCCGCTGGGGTGGTGAACGCATTGAAACCGATTTTCGCGCTCCACGGGCTGCACGCTTGAGCAGGCGTCAATGGACCGTCGGCATCCGGGCTGCATGCGCGGACTCTAAATTCATAATGCCCGTTGACACCGCTGCGCGAGAAGCTGGTTGCCATGCCTCTGTTAATAATGTTGCTGCTGCCGTTGACGGTTTCTTCCAGTTCATAGTGATCCACTGTACCGCTTGTTGACGGTGACCATGTGATCTCGAAACTGCCGTCCAGGCTGCCGTCCGGGCCGGTAAAATTGGCGGGCGTGCTTGGCACCGAATAGGGAATGTAGACGGGCAGCGTGCCGGTGTAGCCGCTGCACGCTTCCTCCGCGCCGGGTTCGTTCGGCTGGAAACAGGCTTGAATGGCGTGATGATAAGTCTGCCCGCTGGCCCCGCCGGTCAATGTCTGTGTGTACTGCGTCTGGCCGGTATCCGCGATGTTGGGATATTCCACGCCCGCCGTTTCCAACCGGTCGAGTTTGTAATGGGTCACGTCCTCATCGCCCGACGGCGGTTCCCAACGCAGCGTGTAACTGCCAGCGGCTGTCGCCATTCCGACTTGTTCAAAAGTATCCACCGCGCCGGGCTGCGGATAGTAGTTCTGCGCCACGCTCACGGTTACCCAGCCGCCTTCCGCGTCGGCATTATAGGCTTTGACGCGATAATGATAATAACGGATCGCGCCGCTGAAGTTCGCCGGTTGATCGTAGCTGCGCGTTTGCGGGCTGTTGCCGGGGATGTCCTCTATTATTGTTGCGGTCCAATCGCCAGCCACCGGCGTAGCGCTGGCACTTTCGGCTTGCTGGAACTTGAAGCCCGCGACCGCGCCGCCAGCCGAAGACCAGTTGATGTTGTAAACTCCATTGTAGCCGGCCGCGCCACCGACGCTATCGTCCAGGTTCGGCGCAGGCGGCGGCGCATACGGCACATACACGGAGGACACTGTGCTCGTGGGACCGTCAACCCCGTTGTACGCAAGCACTCTGTACTGGTACGTGTGGCCGCGCGTTTTCGCACCCACGTCGGTGTGACTGGTGCTGCTGCCGGTGTAGATGTTGGTCCATGAGGAAGCGGTGGTGGCGTCGCGTCGTTGCAGACGGTAACCGTGCACCGTGCCGCTGGCGGCGGCCCAACTTACGCTGACGTTGGTGCTGGAAGTGGGCGTAGGTTGCGATAGGGTGGGCGTGCCGGGTGCGCCGGGCGGGCACCATCCTTTGCTCACGTTTTTGGTGGTCGAGGATTTGGCGCTGGTGCCGCCACTCCCGGTAAAATAGGCCCACACGCGGTACTGATAATTAATACTGTTGGACGGCAGGGAACGGGACGTGCTCGTCGCGGTCGTGTTGGTAAGGATGTTGCTCCAGGTGGAACCGCTGTTAGTCGATTCCTGCACATCGTACTTGCGCGTCACGCCCGAGGGATAGCCGGAGCCCGGTGACCAACTCACGGTCATCGACGTGGAACAGGCGCTGACCGAACTGGTCGATACCGTCGGCGGGCTGGGGGGTTCCAACTGGACCACCGTGGACTTTATCGCGGTACTGCCACTCTTCGACACGGGCGCGCAGGCGCCCGAGCAGGGTTCCATCCAGCCGTACTCCAATTTGAACTGATACGTGCCGCTTTCGGTGACCGTGATCGTGCGCGAGTGAGAACCATATCCTTGTTGGGTCACACCCACCCAGGAACCGCCATTAAAGCGTTGGTAGAGTACGGCATAGGTGCCCCCATCTCCGTGCGCGCCCCAGGACACGGTAAAGCTGCCGTTATAGTCCGCCGAGGGCGTCGATACCCAGGCGCTGACCGCGCCGGCCGTGATTGGCAATAACAGCGATACCAGCATCAGCAAGAACCCCGCGCAACAGCGGCGGTTGACAAAATAAGCGACAGGCACGCAAAAGCGATCTGAAAAACGAGGCATGGCAAAAGCTCCCTAACCGACCCGTGTTCGGTCATATTTTGATTAATAGTCTTCGCCCGGTTGAACTGGCCACCTGGAAACTAAACAGACGCCGTTAGCCTCAAGGGCGCTTCTAAAATGGGTAGGGGAGTTTACCGGACAATTTTTCCAAAAACCCTCATACATTCGTATGAGAAAGATCAGGGTATTCCCTTAATTTTAGACTTAATCCCCCATCCGGGGCTTCCAACTGCTCTGGGATTAAGGCTCGTTTTTTATCGCATCTGCACAGGTTGTCTGAACAGCACTGCCTGTTCTACCCGTTTTCTCGCCGGGGCGATTCATTCCGACAACAGGAGAAATATTCATCATGCACACTCGAAAAACCACCGGAAAAATTTATCACTGTTCATTCACGCTTTATCTCTCATCACGAGACTACTTGTGGATGTCGATGTCACGCTGAATCTGGGCACGAACCACCGACATCAAAAAAGTGTTCGAGCCTAAGCCATCCACAGGCAAGGCAGGTTAAGCGGGAGAAAGGTTCTTGTTTTCTGAGAGAGTTGGGGCTCCCCGGGATGATGGGCTGATACTGACCCATGTCCCTCTGAAAACGTCATGGTCCGGCACAGTCTTCGAACCGCCGACATCAAAAAAGCGTTCGAGCCCGGGGCATCCACAGGCAACGCAGGTTAAGCGGGAGAAGGTTCTTGTTTCTGAGAGAGTTGGCTCCCCGGGACGGGCTCGAACCGCCGACCCAGTGATTAACAGTCACTTGCTCTACCGACTGAGCTACCGGGGAACCGTAAGAAGCGGCGTATACTACCGGTTCAGCGTTAAGGGGTCAATGCAGAAAAACCGGTGAAAATCCAGGCTTAATCCAACGATAAACCCTTCAAATACGCCCTGAATTCGGTTTTTACTTCTTCGTGCTCGAGCCCGTATTCCACCGAAGCCTGCAGGTAACCTAACTTGCTGCCACAGTCGAAACGTTTGCCGTTAAATCGATAACCCAGCACGGATTCAACCTTCAATAACGCATCGATGGCATCAGTCAGTTGGATTTCTCCTCCTGTCCCGGTGTCGACCTTTTCGAGCATATCAAATATCGTCGGAGTAAATATATAACGGCCAACGACCGCCAGGTTTGACCTGGCCTCCTCCGGCTTTGGCTTTTCCACGATGCCGTTCAACAGGGTCAGTTCATCACCGCGAGACTGCCCCTCGATGATGCCGTACTTGTAGGTTTCCTTGTTTGGGACTTCCTGCAATGCCAGCACACTGCTTTTTTCGAAATTGTAAACATCCACCATCTGCTGGAGACAGGAACTGCCGTTACCACGGATAAGATCATCGGCCAGGATGACGGCAAAAGGCTCGTCGCCCACCAGCTTCTTTGCGCACAGTACCGCATGCCCCAGGCCCAGCGCCTCGGATTGGCGGGTATACACGCAGGTGACGTGTGAGGGTACGATGCTTTGGACCATTTCCAGGGTCTTGGTCTTTCCCCCACGCGCAAGCTCGGACTCGAGTTCGTAGGCCTTGTCAAAATGATCGGGAATCGACCGCTTGGCCCTGCCGGTAACGAATATCAGCTGATCAATGCCGGCAGCCACGGCTTCCTCGGCAGCATATTGAATCAGCGGCTTGTCGACGATCGGCAACATTTCTTTCGGATTGGCCTTGGTGGCCGGCAAAAACCGCGTGCCCAACCCGGCAACCGGAAACACCGCTTTACGAACCTGTTTCATCAATAGACTCCGCCTACACATTGGGTTTCTTCAAGGCTTGCATGATACTATCCTTACGCCGGCCTGGGAAACTGTGGCGTGCGCTTCCGCCAGCTTCGGTGACCACCGCAGGCGAGTCGTTGAACCTAGTCTCTTCTGAAGCCAACCGCGCGGTTTACAGTGACTGATAACCCATCATGCGTCATCCCGGTCTCGGCCGAGGAACATGCAAGTCCAGGTGGCGCAAGTACAGGAGCCCGTCTGGCGTGTGCCGCGCAAGCCGTATGCGAAGTGTGCCGGGCATGTTTACCCGATCTCAGTGCAGCGGTAGTGCTTCTGCCCCAACCCCATGCGGCGGACCTGTTACGCCGTGAAATCCAGTTTGCTGCCGGTCGGCTCGGTTTTGCAGCCGTGCTTTTGCCGCGGATCACCACATTTACCGATTTCTTCAAGTCATTGCTGCCGGCGCCGCCGCTGTCGGTGATTAACGACGAACAGCGGGTTTTAACCCTGGTGGAAGCGCTGCGGACCCGGCCTGATCTGTACGGCAGCGGCAGTCCCTGGGTACTGGCTGAAAACCTGCTGCAGTTGTTTGACGAACTCACCCTGTTCCATGTGAGCCTTCCGGACAGCACTGGGGATTTTATCGAATGGCTGGGAAAATCCTATGCGCTGCCGGCCGATCAGCCGGCGATGCAGCGCGAAGCACGCTTGGTGCACACGCTCTGGAAAGCCTGGCATGAACAGTTATCGGCTGAAGGTTGCCAGGACGAGGCCGGCCATTATTTGTACCAACTTGCCAAGAGCCTGGACCATATTCCTGCCGGCAATCCCATTTTTGTGGTGGGATTCGACCACTTCATCCCGGCAGAACGGCGCTGGCTGGAGACACTGAATAAGCGCGGCCAAGTGCACCTGCTGTTCTCGCCACTGGAGAACCATCCGCCTGCTCATTCCGGTTTGACCCTGAGTCCCAAGGAGCGCCCCGGTTTGCCGCCATCGCCCTTTACTGAGCTGCTGGATGCCTGTTACCAGGCGGGCGATACAACCTTGAAAGATCGCATCGTTGCGTTCAAATCGAAGTATCCCGACAGCCCGCTGGCGGAACGATTAAAAACCCTGGCGGCGGATCAACTGGAGCAGGAAGTCCGGGCCGTGG
>DASVCP010000399.1:0-11008 GCA_036381555.1 Gammaproteobacteria bacterium | reverse complement strand
GGTATGGGATGCCGCGCCCATTGCCGCTCCGGCAACGAAAAATACGACGATTTGTTTAACAAAGAGATTGTCAGGGTCGCGGCTCAGCATGATCCACAGACTGGGCGGCGTGCTTTTTCCCATGCTGGTATCTTCAATAATGGCGTAGCCGTAACGCGTGCAGACCACCAGTATGAACAGCCCGATACCGATTCCCGCGAGACCGCCAACGGTGGCCAGTTGCGCCAGTACGCTCATGATCAGGATCAGCGTCAGCGGTCCGGGTTTGAAAGGATAGGCGAGAAATCGGTGCAGGACATTCCAGAAAGGTTCGATCTTGTTGGCCGCGCCCAGGGACTGGAGCTCGTCCGTGCAGGATACGCAGCGGGGTAAATTCATTCCGCTGCCGGGCCGGGTGACGCAACAGTCGCCGTAATGCCGCGCGCAACCGCGGCAGTACCAGGTCGCCGGCGATTGGAAATGATAGTTGCAGTAGTCAACCTCCATGGTTCATAAGGTCCCATAAAATCGGGAAAATTTCCATGGAAAGTACAAGACCGAGGCTGCAAAGACGCCGAACCCATGAAGGTTTTCAAGGCAAAAGCTGTCGTTGCAAAGAGCAAAGACGGATTTTATCCCTTAGTGGCTTTTGTTGGGTCTCAGCTCTTTAGTTCCTGTAGCACCTGCTTATTCTCTTCGGTTTGAAGCATTCTTGTATTTTTTGCTCTGCGCTTTGCGTCGACGTTCATGGAGGTACTAATGCCGCGCAGGCCATGGAAGGCCGAGAGCGGCGTTGCGTCCAGGTTTTTTTAAAGCTTGCAGTGTTCAGCTTGGCTGCTCGCTGCCGAGCTTTTCCTCGATGCGGTTGCGCAGTTCCGGGTTTTGCCAGGCTTCGTTGAAAATCTGCTGGTAGTCCTGCAGGGACAGGCCGTTGTCGGTTACCGCCTGTTGCATTTCCAACTGGGCTTTTTCCTGGATGGATTGCACCTCCTTATAGGCGTTTACAAAGCTGTCGAGGGTTTTGGTGTCGATTTCCATGGGCTCAGTTTGAGCCGGGGGTGTCGCGGGGGATTGTGACGGCTCACTTTGGGATTGAGCCCATGCGCCCGGGACAAAGAACAAACTGAGTGTCAGCCAGATCAGGGAATGGCGTCCGGATATTCCTTTAAGCATTTGTTACTCCTTGTCAAAAGTTCAGGATTCGGATTCTTTACTGAAAGGTGAACGCAAGCCGCATGCCAGAATTTGCGAATAGTTTCCCGGAATACTCCCGGTTTTGCGAGCTTTAGGGAGGCACATTAGGCTGATAGACCCTGATCATATGAATTTACGCGTGGTTCCTACAGCTTCAGTTGTTTTCTTCGCCCTGGGTCAGGTGTTTATGGGGGTGACATTAACTAAAGTTGACGCCATTATTGATTGTGATATAAACGAAAAGCAGTCCCCGTTTGACGATTCCCGGTTTTGTGGCTGAGCTTCAAGACGCTGGGGTATTCGGCGAATGGTGAGGGCGGCAGTCGGCCCCCGGTGCAGGCACTCTCTACAGTTCCGTTTGCACCGGGGGCTTCTTATACCCTCACCATCGTCACACTGACAACAAACCCTCGCTGTTATTCAGGCCCAAGTGGGAGCTGGAAGAGCTGGCTCAGATCGATGGAGCCGTGTTCCGCAGGCACTTGCGGGTTGTTGGTGTTGGGATTGCCGGGATTGAGGTTCGAAGCCGTATCGTCGGGCGGGAACAGCACCAACGTCTGCAGGAACTCCTGAATCATCCGGCGGCTGTCGGCGCCGAGCGCTTCGTACGCTTGCCTCGACTGCAGCGCTTCGCCGCCGTGACGGCGGATCACCTGGTCGAGGTTGATGCTGCGGCCGTCATGTCCGTATGGTGCAGTCGTCCCGACGCCCCACAACGGTTCGGTCACGAATTCGGTGACCAGCGTGCCGTCGTACTCGCGTTCATGGAAGAACGGCCCCAAGTCATGCCGTTTCAGGTCGGAGAAGAAATTCGCGACCACGAACGAGTTTTCTTCGGGCAGCAGTTGCGGCGGGAAGCCGCTGCCGTCGTTGACCATCTGGAATAGGGTCGTGGCGGTGGCGAACAGGTCATTGAAGATACCCATGGTCGGGTTGAATACCGTTTCCACGTCGGCCACCCTGCGATCATTGTTGATGGTCAGAGTCGGCACGTGACAGCCGGTGCAGCCGATGGAACCCATCAGTTGCCGGCCTTGCTGGGTTCTGGTTGTGGACTGATACAGGCCGGGTTTGAAGTAATTCAACAAGTAGAACTCCATGTGGTCGACCAGAGCGGGATCGATCTCGTTGGTGATACCGTCGCCGTCATTGTCGTTGTTGGGGTCGCAGACCGTGGGACGCTCGAAGTCATCCAGCGCCGGATTGAATACAAAGCCGGCCGGGCTGACCCGGGTCTGGGGATTGTTCGGGTCGGTGACATCACAGAGGATCGGATCGAAAGCTTCCAGGCCCATTTCATCCCGGAAGGCGCCGATGATGAATTCACGCATGGTGACCGTGCCGCCCTGATGGAAGAACGGGCGGATGCGCAGGTCCGGGTTCACGCCGTCGACCTGGCTGGTATTGACCGAGCCATCGGGGAAGGCGGTGATGCTGCCGAAGTTCACACCTTTTGCCGTCAACGCCAGTGTTACCGGATTTCCGCCGCCACCGCCGCCGCTACCGGTGCAGGAAGGCGCCTGGAAGCTGCCGCTGTAGTTTCCCTGGACGCCGAATTGCCGGCTTCCACCTGGCTCGATGTTGCCGTTGTAGCTGACGTTGCTGGCGGTTGGCGTAGTGGAGTTACCGTTGGTGATCACGGTATCCCAAAAGTTGAAAATATTGGCAGGCTGATTGTAATTGAGCGTGACAGACCAGCCGTTGGTGGTCGTGCTGCCGTTATTGATCACCCGGACATCGACCTGATAGGTGTTGCCTCCCCAGGTATGTTGGCCGATGACCGTACAACTTACGCCACTGCCGCTGCCGGCAGCCTGGTTGATCGCCTGGGTTCGAATGGCGCGTAATTGCTGGGTCATTTCATCGGCCAGCTGTTCGACTATTCCCAACGCGAACAGGTGAGGCGCGTCACGGCTGTCCGGCCGGGTGGCGACGTCACCGCCGAAGCCGGCGGAACCGCGCGGGCGGCCATGACAGGCGGCGCAACTATCCGCCAGACCTGCGCCCAGCGCGCGCATTTGGGTGATATCGCCGCTGGATGTGAAATTCACACGAGGGCCGACGCCTTCCGCTGCCGAGAATTTACGTTGGAACAGTTGACGGCCCCGACGGATGGAGCGAGCCGGGTCGCGTTTGATGATAAAGACGGCAGAGTTCGGTGTATTAACATCCCCGTGCCCAGCACCTATCTGGTCATCCAATGATCTTGGAATAATTCCCAGCGGCGCGTCGACATTGCCGTTTTCATCTACCAGGGTTTGATCGAGCAGTTGTGCGAAGCTGGCGGTCGGGATAAGTAGCAACCCGGCGCCGCATAAAAACAACCGAAAGGAACGAAACATAGATAGCACCCTCCTTGAGTTCACCACGAACGTAGTTTGCCGCGTGAGGCGGCACCAAAGTCATTCCGTGACTGTGTAGAGAGTACTTAGGGGAAGTATTATAGACCGCCTTCGACGTTTGCATATACGTGTATGTCCCAAGGCGAGATGAACGATATTTTTTTTGCAAATCGGTTTAAAAACACCGGCGGAACGTAAAACACGACTCCTGCGCAATCGCGCAAGAGTTCTTCTTCCAGAGACCGGTTGAAAGTTTTTGCGGTTATTGATCGGATTTTATCAGTCGTCCGGGAGGCGGCTGCATATAAACGGCCCGGGCGGCATGACGATCGGGTTGCGGTTGAAGCGTGATGAGTTTTTTGTCGGGCTCATGATAATTGGTAATCACATATTTCACGCCAAAGTGTTCGGCAATGCCGTGCATTTTTACAAAACAGGGTTCTTCTTTTTCCTTATAGAAGAGTCGCAGCCACTCATGGCTGATTTTTGATTCGCTGAGGCCTTCCTTGATTGCGATATCGGTGGCAGCGCGGGCAATTGCGCGTATTTTCTTCGGACCGGCCTCGGCTATTTTTTGCCGTAACAAATTGCGCAAAGCATAGATGCCGACAGCGTCGGCTTCATGCAGCAGGCCGTTGAAGTTCTTGATTTCGTAAGCGACGCCGAAGTGGTTGGCGAGACGATTCATGATTACGATACAGACGTTGCGATTATGCCTGTGGAACATGTGCAGCAGGCTGTAGCTAACGCCGATTTCGTCCGCAAGACCTTTGTAGGTGAAGCGGCTCTTTTGCTCGCTCATGCATTGTCGCAACACGCGTGCAAGTTCATGATGCGTGGAAATTTTAAGAATGGCGGTGGAGAGTTGCTGGTCGGAGAGTATGGCGATCATGTCATCACCTTCCTACGCGATGGGCAGAGAGCTGCCAACAATGATTTGAAGTTTCAAGTTTGCAACGGTTCATAAAAACCTTGGGTGAACCACTATAACAAACCGCATCCAATTAAACTGTGAAGACCTCATCAAGAGTGTTACTAAGACTATCAAATATACCGGGGGATTTCAGTTAAGAAATATTGACATCCGGGTGAACACGAAATTGTAAAATTTGCCATGACGATTTCATGAGCACAAAAAGGTTTGGGATAGTAAGTATGTCCCCCCATCCCCGGAGGGGAGGGAGAGGGATGGAGGGACAAATTGAAGCCTCCGTCACAACAGTGCCGCGAAAACCGCCAGGTTGCTCCTGAGTCGTTTTCCTACGGTTGCCCACCCGTGAGGAGGGGGGAGAGGAGGGAGGATAACCGTATTTGCGGCAACAGACTTCAGCCGTAATGCACACAAATTGACAGGACACTAACGGGTTGGTTCCCGCCGATAAGAAATAATTTCGCGGCTATAGGAGGAAGTATTGGAGAAATCCTCCCCATGATGGCTCGCGACTTCACGCAAAAGGGCGGTCCATTTGGCAAGGAATTTCCCTAAGTCACTGATTTGTTTTATATTGCGGCCAATGAAAGTACAGATTTTCTCGGATATTCACCTGGAGTTCGGCGAGTATGCGCCGTCCGAAACAGATGCCGACGTTATCATCGCCGCGGGGGATATCGATCAACAGGCCGAAGGGGTGGCGTGGCTGAACAGCCTGGGCAAGCCGGTGATCTACATCGCCGGTAACCATGAAGTCTGGGGTGGGGACTTGCTGGACAGTATCCGCCTGCTGCGTGAGGCCTGCGCGGGCACCAGCGTGCATTTCCTGGAAAACAATCAGATAACCCTCGGCGATGTCACTTTCTACGGTTGTACGCTGTGGTCGGATTTCTGCAATCAGGACCCCGAGATTCAGGCGCACGCCCGCCAGTATATGAATGACTTCAGCTTTATCGGCTACGAAGGCAGGCATGCTTTGCCGTCAGATCTGGCCGATTACAGTATTCAGTCACTGCAATGGCTGAAAAAGGCGCTGGGCCGCCCGACCGACAAAAAACAGGTTGTGGTGACGCATCACACGCCGTCGCTGAGAAGTTGGGGGTTTGACGTAGACGATCCCTTGCGTTTTGCCTACTGCAATCAACTTGATGATATGATTCGGGCCCAGAATATTGCCTTATGGGTGCACGGTCATGTGCACTGCGGCTCCGATTATTACATTAAGGACACGCGGATCGTCTGCAATCCCAGGGGTTACTACAAGCACAATCTGGTGGAAGAGTTTGAACCTGCGAAAGTCGTGGAGATATGATGAGCAAGAAACTTTACCGCGTGCGGTTTCTCAATGAGGACAAGGTGTACGAGGTGTACGCCAAGCACGTTTACCAGGGCAGCCTGTACGGTTTCGTGGTGATTGAAGGTCTCGTTTTCGGCGAAACCAGCAACGTGGTTGTCGATCCGCAGGAAGAGCGGCTCAAGCGCGAGTTCGAGGGCGTGCAGCAGACCCATATTCCCATGCACGCCGTGCTGCGCATCGACCAGGTCGAGAAGCAGGGAACGGCGAAAATCTCGTCGCTGGAAGGCAAGATCGCCAGTTTTCCCGGCCCGGTTTATACGCCGAAAAGCGGCGATTAATCTTTATGAAACCTCTTATTGATTCCGATACACGTTATAAAGCCCGCTCAAAATGTCCATTTATTCACATGATTTTCCCGCGCTATCGCTAGCTCATCGGCAGTTCCCTTTCTGTTTATTTGCCCGCCGCGCGCATGATTGAAATCGGCGATATCGACACCTGTTCCATCGTTATTTTCGGCGGTACCGGCGACCTGGCTACCCGCATGCTGCTGCCGTCTCTTTACTATCTCGACAGGGACGGCTACCTGCCGGCGCGTCTGCGCGTGATCGGCGCGGCGCGTCACCCGATGGATGACGATGCTTACCGGCAAACGGCGTACGCCAAGCTTCGCGAATACATTCCGGACAGCGAATACGACGACGCGGCCTGGATGCGATTCGCCGACAAGCTGGAATACCTGCCGGTCGACGCGAACAAAGCGGAGGATTTTCAGGCGCTGGCGAAGCATTTACGGATTACCCGGCAGTGCGAACTGATCTGCTACCTGTCGACCGCGCCCAAGCTCTACGGCATGATTTGCCGCAACCTTAAAAAAGCGGGGCTGGTGTTGCCCAAGACCCGGGTGGTGCTGGAAAAGCCTATCGGTCACGATCTGAAATCGTCGAGGACGATCAACGATGCGGTGTCGGCGATATTCGCGGAAAGCAACATCTTCCGCATCGACCATTACCTGGGCAAGGAGACTGTGCAGAATATCCTGGCGTTGCGGTTCGGCAATTCGATTTTTGAACCGCTTTGGAATCGCGCGAATGTCGATCACGTGCAGATCACAGTGGCCGAATCGGTGGGCGCGGGTGGCCGCTGGTCCTATTACAACGAGTCCGGCGCGTTACGCGACATGCTGCAGAATCACATGCTGCAACTGCTGACGCTGATCGCCATGGAGCCGCCGCGCGAATTCGACCCGGACGCCGTGCGCAATGAAAAAGTGAAAGTGCTGCGTTCGCTGCGGGAGCTTAAAGGCCGGGACGTGCGGGACAATGCGGTGCGCGGCCAGTATGCGGCGGGCGAAGTCGGCGGCGAACCGGCGCCCGGTTATCTGCAGGAGGAGGACGCGGGAGCGGACAGCCGGACGGAAACCTTTGTCGCCTTGCGGACCTACATCGACAACTGGCGCTGGGCGGGCGTGCCATTCTATTTGCGCACCGGCAAACGGTTGGCTCACCGCTATTCCGAAGTGCTGATCCAGTTCCGCCAGGTGCCGTTTTCCATTTTCGCCAGTTCCGGTGTTCAGCCCGAAAAGGCCGGATTACAACCGAACAAGCTGGTCATCCGTCTGCAACCGGAGGAGAACATCAAGCTGCTGATGATGAACAAGGTGCCGGGGCTGCGGCAGGACGGTATCGAGTTGCGGGAAGTACCGTTGAATCTGAGCCTGACCGAGGAGTTCAAAAGAACCCGGCGGCGATTTGCCTACGAGCGTCTGTTTCTCGATATCATTCGGCATGACACCACCTTATTCGTACGCCGCGACGAAGTGGAAGCGGCCTGGAGTTGGGCGGACGGGATTCTGGATACCTGGAAACGCTCCTCAAGCAAACCCGAACCTTATGCCGCCGGCAGTTGGGGTCCCTCTTCGGCTTTTGCGCTGATCGGGGGGTTGGGGCATACCTGGCATGAATAATGGTATGTCCTGTTTGTGACGACTTCCAAAAGACCCGAAAGACAGCGGGAATATCCGCACGTCGAGGCGGTCAACAACACTGATGACATGGAATTAACGCTGCAAAAATTCGAGGATCGGCCGTCAATGGCAACCGCGCTGGCCGACGTCATTTGTGAGCGGCTCGAAGCGGCGATCGCGGCGCGCGGCGCCGCCGGTTTGATTGTCTCGGGCGGCAGCGCCCCCATTCCCCTGTTCGCGGAACTGGCACGGCGCGAGTTGCCGTGGGAGAGGATCACGGTCAGCCTGGCGGACGAGCGCTGGGTCGATCCGGCCTCGCCGGACAGTAATGAGCGGCTGGTGCGCACAACCCTGCTGACTCAATGCGCCCGGCATGCGCGGTTTGTTGCGCTGAAAACCCGTCACGCGCTGCCGGAGCAAGGCGAACTTGAGTGCGAATCGGCGCTGGCTACCGTACCATCGCCTTTCGACGTGGTGGTGCTGGGCATGGGCGAGGACGGGCATACCGCGTCCCTGTTTCCGGGCGCCGACCGTCTCGCGGCGGCGCTGGATTTGAAGGGTAATCGGCAATGTCTGGCGATCACGCCCAAAGTCCTGCCGTCGAACGCGCCGTATCCGCGCATGACCCTGACGCTGCGCCGTCTGCTGGACAGCCGCTGGATCGCCTTGCTGCTGGCCGGGCAGCCCAAGCTGGACGTTTACCGGCAGGCGTTGGCCGGTGACGAGGTGGAATCCATGCCGGTAAGAGCCGTGTTGCAACAGACCCGAACACCGGTTGTGACCTATTGGGCACCGTAATAGAAAATCGGGAGATACGTGATGAATAAAACTTTGCTCGAGATCACCGAGAGAATCGTCGACCGCAGCCGGGAAAGCCGGCGGGCTTACCTGGAGAAAATCCGGCGCTGGGGCGCGCAGGGGCCGAGCCGCCACAAGCTTGGCTGCGCCAATCTCGCCCACGGGTTTGCCGGCATGCAGGACGACCGTCTCAAGATCCGCGCGGTCAGCAACCCGAATATCGGCATTGTCTCGGCGTACAACGACATGCTGTCGGCGCACCAGCCTTTTGTGCGCTTTCCCGACATCATCAAGGACGCCGTACATGAAGTCGGTTGCACCGCGCAATTCGCCGGCGGTGTCCCGGCCATGTGCGACGGCGTGACCCAGGGCCAGCCCGGTATGGAGCTGAGCCTGTTCAGCCGCGACACCATTGCCATGGCGACCGCGATTGCGCTGACGCACAACATGTTCGACGGCGCGCTGTGCCTGGGTATCTGCGACAAGATTGTGCCCGGCCTGGTGATCGGTTCGCTGAGTTTCGGCCATCTGCCTGTTATCTTCGTGCCCGGCGGACCGATGCGTTCGGGGTTGCCGAACAGCGAAAAAGCCCGGATCCGCAACCTGTTCGCGCAGGGCAAGGTGGGCCGCGAGGAATTGCTGGAAGCCGAAGCCCAGTCTTACCACGAACCGGGCACCTGCACGTTTTACGGCACCGCCAACAGCAATCAGATGATGATGGAAATGATGGGTCTGCATCTGCCGGGGGCGTCGTTTGTTAATCCGAACACACCGTTGCGCGACGCGTTGACCCGCGCCGCGGCGCAACGGGTGACCCGGATCACCAAAATGGGTGACAACTACATGCCGATGGGCGAGGTGGTCGACGAGAAGGCGATCGTCAATGCGCTGGTCGGCTTGATGGCCACCGGCGGCTCGACCAACCACACGTTGCACCTGGTGGCCATGGCGAAAGCCGCCGGTGTCCTGATCGACTGGGACGATTTCGCCGATGTGTCCAGAATCGTGCCGCTGCTGACCCGCATCTACCCCAACGGCCAGGCGGATGTGAACCATTTTCACGCCGCCGGCGGTATGGCATTTTTGATCGGCCAGTTGTTGGACGCCGGCCTGTTGCACGGCGATATCAACACGGTGGCGGGCAAGGGACTCGATGCTTACCGGCGGGAACCGTTCCTCGACGGCGACAAGCTGGTCTGGCGGGACGGCGCGAGCCAATCACTGGATACCGACGTGTTGCGGCCGGTCGACGAGCCGTTCAGCCCGATCGGCGGGTTGGAGCTTTTGACCGGCAATATCGGCCGGGCGGTCATTAAAATTTCCGCAGTGAAACCGGAGCACCAGGTGGTGGAGGCGCCGGCGGTGGTTTTCCACAGCCAGCACGAATTGCAGGAGGCGATCGCCGCCGGCAAGCTGGAGCGCGATTTCATCGCGGTGGTGCGGTTCCAGGGACCCAAGGCCAACGGCATGCCCGAGTTGCACCGGTTAACGCCTTATTTAAGCGTGCAGCAGGATAAGGGTTTCAAGGTGGGATTGTTGACCGACGGCCGCATGTCGGGCGCGTCCGGCAAGGTGCCGGCGGCGATTCATATCACGCCCGAGGCCCTGGACGGCGGCGCCATCGCCCGCTTGCGCGACGGCGACGTCATCTGTCTGAACGCCCGCGAGGGCACATTGGAAGTCAAAGTCAGCGCCGGGGAGCTGGCGCGACGCGAACCCGCGACCGCTGATCTGCACGATCACGAAAGCGGGCTCGGACGCGAACTGTTTGCTATGATGCGCCGCCAGGTCGGCCCCTCCGAAGCCGGCGCAAGTTTTTTATTCGGAGATGAGTAATCGATAACACCATAATAACGATGTTTAATTGGAGAGACCGTGTCGAAGTTTTCGAGTAAGTCGGGTTACGGCCTGGTGGCCGATATCGGCGGCACCAACGCCCGTTTTGCCCTGGTGGAGCTTGTTCCGCAAACCCCTATCGAGATCATGGCGGTGCACAGGCTGGCCTGCGCCGACTATCCGTCGTTGCCGGCGGCTATCCGCGATTTCTACGAGCGGGTGAGCGTCAAACCGTCGGCCGTGAAGGAGGCGACAGTGGCGGTCGCCGGCCCGGTGGACGGCGACTGGTTCGAAATGACCAACAACCCCTGGGCGTTTTCGATCCGTGCCGTGCAGCAGGAACTGGAATTGCGGCATTTTTATGCGATCAACGATTTTACCGCCGTCGCCTGGGCGATCACCCGGCTGAAAAGCGGCGATTTCGCGGCCATCGGCGGCGGTTCACCCGCCGTCGGCGCGCCGATCGGCATCATCGGTCCGGGAACCGGGCTGGGCATGGGCGGACTGGTGCCTTGCGGCGGCAGTTGGAATACCCTGCATTCCGAAGGCGGCCATTCCAATTTTGCGCCGACCAACGATCTTGAGATCGAGATTTTCAAAATACTGCTGCACAAGTACGGGCGGGTGTCCAACGAGCGCATCCTGTCGGGTCCGGGGCTGGAGGA
>DASVCP010000398.1:0-5072 GCA_036381555.1 Gammaproteobacteria bacterium | reverse complement strand
GATCGAGCAGCCGGCCGGCCAACGTGCAGATCAACGGCGGCACCGCAACCAATGTCGACTTTCCTTCGACCGGTTCGTGGACGAGCTGGGCGGTGGTGAGTGCAAGCGTGTTCCTGAACGCGGGCCAGAACGCCATCAGCCTGATAGCGACCAGTAGCGGCGGGTTGGCGAATATCGATTGGTTGACGGTGACCGGCAACGGTCCGCAGGCGGCCGATTGCGGCGGCGGCAACAGTTCGTCGAGTTCCAGTTCGTCCTCAAGCAGTTCAAGCTCCAGCAGCTCGTCTTCGAGCAGCTCCAGTTCGTCCAGCAGTTCAAGTTCAAGTTCCACATCGAGCAGCAGTTCCGGTTCGGGTGGCGGTAGCTGTTCGGATATCAAGACGGGCGGTCAGTCTGGCAACTTCAACACCACCGGCCCGTATTGCTTCCGTGTGCAGAGCAACGTGAACGGTTGGGGAGTATCGAACTTTAACGGTCGCAGCATCAGCGTGACGGTTAACGGCTCGGGCACGGCGGTGACGACCGTGAGTGCGCCATTACCACCAAAGGCCGCAGGCGACTACTATCACTTCGACAGCAGCGCGGGCAGTTTTCCGTGGGCGTCGGTTTATTGGTGGTAATCGTCAGCCGATAGCGTTAGAGAGGCCGGAGCGGGAGACTGCTCCGGCTTTGCCGGGTACATTATAACCAGATCTGTTTTCCCGATAACGATAACAGTGATTGTTTATTTTGTTGTTGAAAATGCGGATCAGAAATTTCTTCTTTTTTTCCGTTCCTTTCTCTCCATTCTTTGCGTTAGACAAAGTGCGTAATTGAGCAGTGTTGCGCGGGGTAAAAATGAACCCGGAAATAGCGTATACTGCGCCACCAAATAAAGCAGTTCGTTAATTTATTTATTCGGAGGGGAGAACCATGCAACAAAAACGACGTTTATTGTTAACGCTAACATTCGTGCTGGCGGTCCCGGCAACGCATGCGGACATCGCGGTCGATTTTTCGATTATGCCCGACAGCCAGCGCCATGCCATCAGTCCGTTGATTTACGGTACCAATCAGGATCTGGTCGGCGGTGAGAATTTCGAACTTTACCGATTGGGCGGGAACCGAACCACCGGTTACAACTGGGAGAACAACGCTTCCAACGCCGGCAGCGACTGGGAGCACTCCAGCGACAATTTCCTGACCTGGAATGCCGGCATTGATCCAGCCGATGAAAATATTCCCGGCATTGTCCTGACCGATTTTCATGACAAGGCGGTCAGCGCCGGCGCCAAATCAATACTGACACTGCAAATGGCCGGCTACGTGTCGAAAGACAAGAACGGCACGGTGCTCGAAAGCGAAACCGCGCCGTCGGCGCGCTGGGTGGAAGTTATTCCCAGGAAAGGCGCGCCTTTTTCGTTGAATCCCGATTTGAACGACAACGCCGTTTACATGGACGAAGTCGTCAACTTTCTGGTGGACCGCTACGGTACCGCTGCCGAGGGCGGTGTGCTGGCGTACTCGCTGGATAACGAGCCCGGTTTGTGGTCGCATACTCACCCGCGAATTCACCCCGATCCCGCCGGTGCGCAGGAACTGGTCGACCGCTCGATCGCGACCGCCTCCGCCGTGAAAGACGTGGATCCTACCGCGCAAATTTTCGGGCCGGCGCTCTACGGGTTCGCCGCTTACAACGACTTTCAGGGCGCTCCGGACTGGCCGAACTTCTCCGGCCAATACGCTTGGTACATCGATTACTATCTTGCGCAAATGAAAGCGGCCTCTGACGGCGAGGGCATACGACTGCTCGATGTGCTGGATGTGCATTGGTACCCGGAAGCGATCGGCGACGTGCGCATTACGGAAGCCAATGCCACTTCACGCAACGACAAAATCGCCCGTTTGCAGGCGCCGCGGACGCTGTGGGATCCGGATTACCTTGAAAACAGCTGGATCGCCACCTGGTTCGCCGACGACTTGCCGCTGATCCCCCGTCTGCAAAGTTCGATCGATGCCCACTATCCCGGCACCAGACTGGCCATCACCGAATTCAATTACGGCGCGACCGGCGATATCACCGGCGGCGTCGCGCTGGCCGACGTGCTGGGTATCTTTGGAAAATACGATCTCTACGCCGCAACGCTTTGGAGACTCAGCGATGATATAAGTTATGCCTCGCTGGCCTACAAGCTGTTCAGGAATTACGACGGCGCCAATTCCACTTTCGGCGATATTAGCGTTGACGCCGGCATGAGCGATAAGCAAAACAGCTCCATCTATGCCTCTCTTGACGATACGGGTAACTTGCACGTGATCGTGCTGAATAAGAACCTCGATGAGGCCATCAACGGCACTTTCAATATCGATTCGGGCACTAGCTATCAGTCCGGAACCGTCTATGCCATGACCCAGAATGCATCGTCCATTCAGAACCTGGGGACGGTTTCGATCGCGAACAACAGTTTCAGCTACACGGTGCCGCCGGTCTCCGCGCAGCACTTTGTTATTTCCGGCAACTCCAGTAGCAGCACTTCATCGAGCAGCTCGAGTTCCTCGTCGAGCAGTTCAAGTTCGTCGTCGAGCTCATCCAGCAGTTCTTCGTCTTCGAGCAGCAGCTCTTCGTCGAGTTCTTCCAGCAGTTCTTCGAGCAGCAGCTCAAGTTCGAGCAGCAGCTCCAGTGGCGGCGGTAACGCCAGCGCGAGTTGCACGGTCGCTGTTGCGGGTACCTGGGGCGCCGGCTTCCAGGTAGACGGCACGCTCACCAACAATGGCCCCGGGTCGATTAGTACTTGGGCCGTTGAAGTGGATTTCGGCGAATCTGTCTCGTTGAGCGGTTGGAATGTGGTGATCAGCGACGTGCCGGGCGATCCTTCGAAACGGATTATCCGTCCTTGCTGCAGTTGGAACAGCAATCTGGGAGCGGGACAGATCGCCTCATACGGTGTCCAAGGAGCGGCCACTGACGGCAGCTTTAACGGGCAGGTGTCCTGCACCGTGATCGAGCCCAACGGCGGCAGTTCGAGTTCTTCATCGAGCAGTTCCAGTTCGAGTTCATCGAGCAGCAGTTCGTCTTCGTCGAGCAGCAGCTCCAGCAGTTCGAGCAGTTCGAGTTCGTCAAGCAGTTCTTCGAGCAGCAGTAGCAGCAGCTCGAGTTCCAGCAGCTCCAGCTCCAGTTCGTCGTCGAGCAGCAGTTCAAGTTCGGGCGGGGGAAGCTGTTCGGACATCAAGACGGGCGGGCAGTCCGGCAACTTCAACACCAGCGGTGCTTATTGCTTCAGGACGCAGGATACGGTTCATGGTTGGGGCGTGTCGAACTTCAGCGGCCGAAGTATCTCGGTGACCGTCAACGGCGCCGGCACAGCCGTGACCACGCCGGGCGCATCACTGCCGGCGAAAGGCGCGAACGATTATTACCACTTCGACAGCACCGCTGGCAGTTTTCCATGGGCGTCTGCGTACTGGTGGTAATCTTAAGTCATTAATTGCTTCAAAAGCCGGAGTGGGCAACCGCTCCGGTTTTTTTATTTAAGTGGAGTGTAAGACAAAACAGGAGAAATCGGAGCACATTACCCTGAACAGATTCCATGTCAAAGTATAAAGACTCGCACCAATTGGCGTTAGGATCATACGCTTTGGGGGTGGTTTGATAGGCTATTTTTAGTTACCATCGGCCATGGGCTTCACGGGAAATGGGCGGAAACGAGTAATATCATTTATCTATCAGGGGTTTAGTAAGCTGTAAACACACACGTGTTTCTTGAGGCATTTAGACTATGTCCATTCTTAAACATCTATTGTCTGGCATGCTCGTTTTCGGGCTAACCGCTTGTGGCGGCGGTGGGAGCAGCAACAACGGAAACGCTCAATCTGTGGGGAATTCTCCTCCGGTTTTTGGACCCGATCCCGACCCTATTGTTTATGACGGCGTTTCGTCAGCCGCTGTGGTGGCAAGCGATAATATCGCAGAACTGATTTATGCTGTGTTCAGCGAGTCTTCGGAAGAGCCGGCGGCTTCCGCCAATTCCGGAGACAACACCGTTATTGCAAACAACCCGGAAAGACGTACTGCCTCGGCGGCAATCATCGGTGCCGGTAAGACAGTAAGCCCCGGCAATAATCGTGACTTTAGAATAGCTGCGAACGTATCTGGACCATTGTCAGCATCTGAAGAGCTCATCGACATTGAGTACTGTTACCCTGGAACGATAAATTACTTCGGCGATCTTGATGAGGACAATATCGGCTATGTTATAGCCGACCATGACGGCTGTGTACGCGAAAACATGCGGACCGATGGAAGAACACGGCTGGATATTGATGATTATTTGTCAACTTTCCGGGTTATTGTGAAAGGCAAATTCGAGTATAAACGTTTGACAACCACCTACGGCGTCACGGATCAGACAGAAAGCGGCGACTTTAGTAACACTATCAGCGGAACGGTTGACTTTCGTCTATTGGACGTGGAAGACGCCGCGGAGGAAAGTATAAGCAATACGGTGATACGAAATGACGAAACCGGCAAAATGCTTCGTTTTGTCGATTTTATCCAAGTTATTGAGTTTGATTCATTGGAAAATCAGATACCTGTATCGAAGACCATGTCCGGCCGTATATACAGCAGCGATCATGGATATATCGATGTCGAAACGCTTTCGCCGATACTCCTGAATCCGGATGGACTGGGATCGCCGGCATTTGGCGGTCGGTTTAGGATCACAGGGGCCGCTGATGCGCAGGCATTGATCACGCTGTTGGGCGGACACATTATGCTTGCCGAACTGGATATCGATGCAGATGGCGTGTATGAACAAACCGCTTATTTCAATAGCTCACGACTGTTTGATTGGGTATACGCTGACATCACCGACTCCGATGGTGACAGCATTCCAGACCGCTGGGAAGAACAATACGGCCTGGATTCGCAAATCAGCGATTCGGGTGATGATTTCGATGGCGACCAGGTCAGTAATCTCGATGAATATATACGCGGCACAGCGCCAAACAACGCCGCATTATTACCGCCTGTCGCCGATTTGCGCTTGATACTTAATCTGGATAATGATCCATTCCTATCCGTTAATGAAAAG
>DASVCP010000397.1:0-19573 GCA_036381555.1 Gammaproteobacteria bacterium | reverse complement strand
GACGATCAGCGTCAACGCGACCACGTAACCGAATCCTCGCCGGCTCATGCTCGCACCCAGCGCACGCATGCCGCGGTTGATCGAACTGAGCACGCGCAGCAGTCGCAAGCCTCGCGTCATGCCCGCCGCGCGCGACAACCGCGCCAGCTGTAGAATTCGCACAACGCGAAAAATACGCAACGCCGGCGCCAACAAGGCGATGCCTTTCAGCCAGTTATATTTGAGGTAATCGAGCTTGCGCGGGGCCAGTGTAAACCCGAGCACAAACTCGAAGATAAACAATACCCAGATTACGTTGCCGGCCGCCTGCACCACCGGACTCACCCCCCAGACCACTTCGACGATAAACAGCGCCAGCCAGACAAACGCCAGCACCACCATGGGGATTTCCAACCAGGCTTGTAGCCGTTCCAACAGCGCCTGGCGCTCGTTATCGATTTCCTCCTGGAGAGTCTCCTCCTTGCCGTTCATAAAATTCACGATACGTGCAGATTCCAGGGTTTGGTATTCGGCACAGCGCTAAAGTTAAAACAAACCAAATATCACAAAGCTCAAGGCGGCGGCCATTATTCCCAATGCGAGCAGCGCCAGCAGGCCGTCTCTGGCAATCAACGCCAGACCGAACAGGGTCAACACCAGGCCGACGACGTTGGCGCTGAACAGTACGACCTCGGTCGCGGGCATGGTTATCGCCGTCACGAGGCAGGCGGTTGCAATCACATAACCGCCTACCCCCCGCGTGAATGCGCTAAGGCGTGGCCGGGTCAGTCGATCGAGAAATCGCGCGGGCGGCCGCAACCACTTGAGCATTTTGCACAGCTTGCTCCTCGGCAGGGTCCGGTCAAGTATCCAATGCGGCAACCAGAAATGATCACGACGAAATAACAACTGAACGGCGGTCAACAACACAATTACGCCCATAAGCGTCGGCACACCCGGTATATCGCCGATGACGGGCGTAAGCGTAATCAACCCAGCAACCAGCAATAGCGGGCCAAACGAACGACGACCCACGGCATCCAGAATCGCGTCCACGGAAACGCGGCTTCCCTCAACCGCGTCCTTGTCGATCCGGTCGAGCAACTGTTCCAGGTTGGTCAGTTCGCCGTTCTGTTTCTGTCGATTCGTACGCTTTAGCGACTGCTTGCGTGGAAGCCGTCGTCTTTTCGTTTTCAATTCCCGTTTTTGCACCCGCACCCGATGCTCACGCTCAACCGGGTTTTGCTGCCTCCCGCCATCTTCGGAATGCGTTCTCATACAATGGTCAAAACTGCCCGGCAACTTTGATCACGAGGGGCATTGGGAATTTCTCCTTATGGTTGATTGAACGTCTAAAAAATTTTTCCGTATCCGGTACTTACCGATCAATGGAACGAGCCGCGCTATGCTTAACTTGCTACCCCGCCCTCGCATATTCAAGCCGGAGTTATCCGCGTTTTGAGCATGATTCCAACCGTTGAGCTAAATCCCGTACTCATTCGTACGTCAATCAGCGATGATCTGTTTTAAAATGCAACAGGAATTCGATCCCTTGTTAAAGGAGATAACAATGTCCCCGGTTAAAACACCAACCCTCGCCGGTTTCTTTCTTTTCACCCTTGCCCTGTCTTTCCCGATGACTACCGCCCTTGCCTGGGAGCTTCAGTGGTTCGGCCAGTCCGCTTTCAAGATCACCACGCCGGAAAACAAAGTCATCCTCATCGACCCGTTCATCAGCCAGAATCCCGTCACACCGGAAAAACTGAAGAACCTCGACAAACTGGGTAATGTCGACCTGGTGCTGGTCACCCACGGACACGGCGACCATCTCGGCGACACGGCCGACATCGTGAAAAAAACCAGGGCCAAGGTAGGCGTCAACGCCGACATGGGCCAGACGCTCGGCGCACTGGAGCTGGTGCCCAAAGATCATATTATCGGCTTCAACAAAAGCGGCTCGATACAACCGCTGAAAGGAATTACCGTCACCATGGTCCGCGCCGAACACAGCTCGGAAATCGTACATGAAAACCAGGTACACCCCGGCGGTGAACCGGCCGGTTTTATCATCGAACTGGAAAACGGCTACAGGATCTATCATGCCGGCGACACCGGCGTGTTCAGCGACATGCGGTTCATCGCCGGCTATTATCAACCGGATCTCGCGCTGTTGCCCATCGGCGGCCATTACACCATGGATCCCGCGCACGCGGCCTACGCGGTAAAGAATCTTCTGAAAACCAAAACCGTGATCCCCATGCACTACGGCACCTTCCCGCCGTTGAAGGGCACGCCGGAAGCCTTCAAAAATGCTCTCGGCAAATCCTCCAGCAAAGTCATCATCATGAAACCTGGAGAAATTATAAAATTTTAAAAGAATCCAACCACAGAGATCACAGAGGGAAATAATGTTTAAAAAGAGAAAAATTAAAATTCTTGCCCTGGTATCATTTCTCATAGCAGGACCCGTCCACGCCCAGAACGGCTGTTGCCAGCTTTCGGCGAGCAGTTGCAGAGGGGAAATAACTCAGGCTTTTTGCGAACAGGAACTCAAGGGGATGTTCCAGGAAGGCGTGGCCTGCCGCCCGGATACCGGTAAGTGCGGGGTGGTGGCGGACGAGGACATTCCCAATCCATTGTTATGGGCCCTGGGCGGCGTGTTTCTCTGCCTGCTGGGTTTCGTCGTCGTGATCGTGTTCATTGCCAAGCGCACGCGCAAATCCATGAACACCAAGTTTTGAGGTCACAAGCTATTGTTTGTCTCTACCGACTATAGCTCCCCAGGCCTCAATAATATGGAATTATTTCTGATAATATATTTCTCCGTGTGCTCCGTGCTCTCCGTGGTTAAATTGCTTTTATATAAAGATTTAGTATGAAACTTTACTTCTCACTTACTTCTCCGTTCGCCCGCAAGGTGCGTCTTACACTGCTGGAACTGAAGATCGACAACGTCACGCCGGTCGTCATCAATCCCTGGACCGACACCGAGTTGCGCAACCTCAACCCGTTGTCGCAAGTACCGACGCTGCTGCTCGACGACGATACGGTACTCTACGACTCAGCGGTGATCTGCGAGTACCTGAACGAATTGGCCGGTGGCGACATCGTTCCCCGCGGGGGGGCCGAACGTTGGAATACCTTGCGGCAGCAGGCGCTGGCCGACGGTCTGGCCGAAGCTACGGTGCGTTGTTTCCTGCAACTGAAACGGCCGGCCCAGGAACGTCAGCAGGATGTAGTCGACCGGCAGCAACAGGCCATCGACGCGGCCCTGCATGCATTCGAAGACGAGCCCCTGCCGCTGCCGGCCGCTTTGCCCGGCACCGAGGACGTACCGCTGATCGGCGAACTGGCGCTGGCTTCGGCGCTGGGCTATCTTGACCTGCGTATGCCGCAGAAGGAATGGCGCAACGGGCATCCGGCGCTGGCGGAGTGGTTTGAGGTGTTTTCGAGAAGGCCATCGATGCGGGAGACGGAGCCGCCGAGAACCTGACTTTTAATGCATTATCTCACGCGAAGGAAGAAGAATAAGAAACGAGAACTGCCAACGATTCTTTGATGTGCATGCATCAGATTAATTTCCTGCCAGTTCCAGTCTCATCACAAGATCCCGAAACGGAACGCCGTTCATTGGAATAACAATATCGCCTACGGCCTCAAAACCGGCTTTTCTGTAAAATGCCTGAGCGCGCGGGTTTTTCTCCCAAACACAGAGCCAGACGGTTTTAAATCCTTTACGGGCGGCCAGATCCAGACCCGAGCACAGCAACTGTTTCGCGATACCTGTCCCGTGAAACTTTTCCAGAACATAAAGCTTTGCAAGCTCGATTGAAGATACAGCCTCAATCCCTTGGGGAACCTGCGTGACGGCAAGTTTCAGAATACCGGCGAATTCGTCCCCGCATTCACCGACCAGGTAATAGACACCATCAGATTTCAACTCAAGCGCAATCCTCCCGGCATCGAACTCGGTTGAAATATACCGCTCAAGGTTGGCCGTATCTTCGAACATTGTCCGGTAAGCAAAACCGAAAACCTCGGCAGCAAGAATCGCAACGCCGGGAATATCGGAATCAGCGATTGGTCTGACGGACATTTTCATTAAAGCATTTCCTTAAGAGACTCTAGATCTATCGCAAAATTCCCGGCTCCTGCTCGCACGATTTATAGAATTGCCCCGGCTCTCGACAAGGCCCGCTTAACCAACAAGGCAACCAACATCCCAAATGAAAGCCCGGCGGCCCGGGCCGCCTCGGGATAAAGACTGGTGGGCGTCATACCCGGCAAGGTATTCACTTCAAGGATCACCGGCTCGCCGTGATCCGGCACAATAAAATCGACCCGTGACAGGTCGCGGCAGCCCAGTGTCATATGCGCCTGTTTGGCAATTTCCTGAGTTCGCAAATACTGCTCCTCGGGAAGCCCGGCCGGGATGACGTGTTGACTGAATTCGGGTGTGTAGCGGTGTTCATAGTCATACCAGGAGCCAGGCGGGGTACGTACTTCGATGACGGGTAACGCTTCGACGCCGTTACGCTCAAGTATACCTGCCGTGATTTCCTTGCCGGTAATCCGCTCTTCGACCAATATGCGCTCGTCGTAAGCCAGCGCGGCCTTCAGCGCCGCTTCCAGCTCAGCGGCATTATTCGTAAAAGCGACGCCCAATGCGGAACCTTGCCGTGCGGGTTTGACGATCAGACTTGAACCAAGCTGTGCAATCGCTTGTTGTGCCGCCGCTCGAATATCGTCACGCCGGGATATCACCCTGTCCCTTGCGACGGGCAAGCCCGCATCATGGAAAAAATGTTTGGCGATCACCTTGTCCATCGCGCAGGCGCTCGCATGCACGCCGCTGCCTACGTACGGCATCTTGAGAATTTCCAGGAACCCCTGAAAGGTGCCGTCTTCTCCCGGCGGCCCGTGCAGCACGGGGAATACCACGTCCACTTGGTTGTTCTTGAGCGCATCGCCGATCCCGGCGTCCAGTTCGAACACGAGCACGTTTGCAAAAGTTTCCCGCAACGGCCGGCGACGCCCTGCGCCGAAACCCGGGAAACCCCGGCTTCCGCCGAGGGACCGCCGCATACAACGGCAACTGATAAGCTGTCGATATCTTTCATAAGCTGCCCGCCACTAACTACCCACCGCTCACCGCCCCGTACCGGCTCAGCAATCGCCTGTATAACCGATTGTTCCAATCCTGCACAATGATCTGCGCCCGGAACAGCGCCCACAACTCCCAGATGGAAACCAGTACGATCAGCGCGATACCTAGCCAGACCAGCTGCACGATGATCAGCGCCACGCCGATCAGAAACACGGCCAGATTGACGAGTCCCCTGCCCCACCGCCCCAGGTAGAAATGATGCAAACCGGCGAGGAAGAACCAGTTGAGAACGGCGTAAGTATCAGGATCGCGCAATTGCCCTTTTACCTCCCGGTAAAACACCCTGCGCTGCTCATCCGGCAATGCGTTGGCCAGTTCGCGCAACCGTTCTTCCTCGGCGTTAACGTCCTGTTGGTTCAGCATGTCCTATAAATCCTCCGGTACCGGCTCCAGGCATTTGCATACGCAGTCCCGCACACGGCAGCGGCGGATCCTGTTCCATGCCAACACCGAACCTCGATAAAACCCGAAACGACCGATGGCTTCCTGGGCATAGGCGGAACAACTCGGCTCGAAGTTGCAATCGACCCCGAACCAATGGCGCCCGCCGCCCGTCTTGCGGTAGCGCACGATGAGCCGCAGCGCCAGTCGCGTCAGCATCAACGCCCCAGCGTTACGATCACCGCCTCGCGCTGCCAGAACAGCCAGAAGCGCTTCATTTCCAGCACCTGGAACACCACCTGCCAGCCGTCGGCGGCCAGTTCGTTCAGTTCCGCCTCGACCTTTTTCAGCGGCAGGCCCGAGGCGCCCAGCAGCAATGTTCCGCAGCCGCCCTCGGCGATGTGGACGATCTTGTATTCTTTGTAGCGATTTTCATTCATAACGACTCCTTAGGAATGTTAGAAATATATTTTAGGCAGTTAGGGAGTAACCGAAAGATGATAACTAACATTGTTGCCGTCAATCGAAATATATCCATCCTTTTCCAGCACTTTGATCAGGCTCGTCAATTCGGACTCTTCCAGGGATTTCAAGAACAATGCATTAATCGTGTTCACAAGCGTTTTAACCTTGCGAGGTCGCCCGGCCCCTCTTGACATCAGATTATTCACAATAGCACTCACCTTTTCCTGCGGAGTCTTGGCATTTGACATCTTCAGTATCGGTATATCCGCTATCTCTTTGGAGCGTTGCGCAAGAATTCCTTTCTTTCGCAAATGCTCAACCAACGGGTCAAACCCGGTGTCTTTGGATATGATATGAAAATAGCCATCCGAATCAGATTTAGACAGTTCCCCGATAGTAAACGCAATATGAAAATCCACGGCATTGTGGCCATTTCCGGAGATCTGCACATAGTCCGCATCACCACCCATTGCCTGGAGTGCGCGCGCAAACTCGACAGGAATTTTCGTTTGATTTGCGCCAATAAAAACAATGACCTTGAACGGATGGCCGTTTAAAACAGAGAGGTTTTTCGGCTGAACATTTTCGTAGTCTATGAGCAAATAGTTAATTTTCATTATTAAGACTCCATTCAGCGAACAACTACACAACGCTTACAAGCAAAGCCGACTCATAACCGATCCCAAGAATTCGTTAACCCAACACACACGACAACCGCTCTTCCTGCAAAAACCGAAAACCGTTACGCCGGTAAAAGCGCTCCGCATCTTTGTTCTTGTGATGCACGCTGCTGTCGATGCGCCTGATGTCCATGTCGACCAACTCCCGTTTCAAACTGGAGATCAGGTAGGAACCGACACCCTGCCCCTGCTTTTCGTCTATGACATAAACGTCGTCCAGCTTGGCGACCAGCGATCCTGTAGACGTTGAGATCGCGAAACATACCATGCACACCGCCACCGGTTTGTCGTCCTCATAAGCCAGCCAGACGAACCCCAACTCCGGCCTGGCGAGAAACAGTTCCAGCGCCCCTCGTATCGCCTCCTCTCCACGGTGACCGTATACCTCGCTGCTTTCGAGGTAATACTCGTCGTGCAGCAGAAAATCCCGCAACAGGTTGTAGGCGTCGGGAATTGTTTCGGCAGTCATTCGGAGGCATTCAATCATGACAAAATAAAGACTGCCAGTCAGAGCAATTATGTGTTTTCAAAGTCCCGGATTGCCTCATGCCGTCCAGCCGCATGAATCTCTACTGACTATATTCCGCGGCGTTACCAATTTCACCTGGAACCCAGCAAGAATTCATTCCGTCACTCTCCTTATTCTTTCAGCCCGCTCATCCCGAATCTACACCAAACCCGGTTTCATGAAAAGCTTAGGCACCGAATGGGAAGTGGCAATTACCCGAAAAGCGCAGTATCTTTCGAGCATCAACCACCGTTGCCTGGAACACCATGTATATCCCGTCACATTTCGAAGAAACTCGCCTGGAAGTCCTGCACGCACTGATCCACCGTCATCCCTTGGCCGCGCTGGTCACAACAGGCGCGAACGGCATCCAGGCCAACCATATTCCCTTTATGCTTGATCCGGAGCCGGCACCCTTCGGCACTCTGCGTGGTCATGTCGCACGCGCGAATCCCGTCTGGCGGGAAACTGACCGCGAACTTGAAGCGCTGGTTATCTTCCAGGGGCCGAACGCCTACATCTCGCCCAACTGGTACCCGAGTAAACACGAAACCGGGCGGGTGGTTCCAACCTGGAATTACGCCGTCGTGCACGCATACGGGCGCCTGCAAATTGTCGAACGGTCCGACTGGCTGCGTAATCATCTTGACGCTCTGGTCGATCAGCATGAGGACGGCCGCACGCCTCCCTGGCAAATCTCGGGTGCACCGGAGGAATTTACCGGCAAACTGATGAACGCCATCGTGGGCCTGGAGATCCAAATCACCCGGCTTGAGGGCAAATGGAAGCTGGGCCAGAATCGTTCATCTGTGGACCGGCAAGGCGCCGTTGACGGACTGAGAAAGGAAGGAACAGAATCCGCGGAAGCGGTGGCCGCACTGATGGAAACTTTGGCCGAATAACCGTAGGCAATGCGTAGCCAACGCCTCGCGCAATGAGTGGCATAGCGCATGCATGGAACACGGCAGGAGGCAGCCCATGGACGAAGATCTTTTGACAATGAACCGGGAGCAGCTCATCGCCGAGGTCCGAAAACTGAGAGCAGGCATACGCGAGCATCGCGACAGCAGCGAGCACGCACTTTGCTGGCACCATCCGGCGCTTTGGGGATTGCTACCCGGGAAAACCGACCCTCTGCCCGTTGTACCGGAATGGCCGGAATTCATGCGCGGATGCATCCGTTACCGGCAGTCGCTGGACAGGCAGTTGCCCGAAGCGCCGCGCACCGATAAACCGTATCAAAGCCGTTGACCCATACCGTGGGCATGCGGCGAAAAGAAAGAACGTTGGTCGGAAGTATTAGAACTGCCATAATAACCATCCCGAGTTGATGGCGGTTAAGGGGATCTGTAATGCATACCAATCTGGCACGCGACATGGCGTCCTATAATGAGTGGATGAACCGGCGGCTTTACTCGGCCTGCGCGGAACTTTCCGATGAAGACCGGCGCAAGGATAGAGGCGCGTTCTTCAAGTCCATCCATGGCACGTTGAATCATCTTTTATTGGGCGACAGAATCTGGCTGGGCCGATTCACGGGCATCCCCTTTCAGGCCGACAGTCTCGACCAGGAGCTTTATCACGATTTTACCGAGCTGAGAAAGGAGCGGGAAACAACCGACCGGGAGATTCTCCAATGGGCCGGGACGTTAACCGATCAAATCCTGGCAGGGACGTTGCGCTATACAAGCATGGTTAACCCGGCGCCCCGGGAATCCGAAATGTGGCTGGCGGTGGCGCATTTTTTCAATCACCAGACTCACCATCGCGGCCAGTTGACGGTCATGTTGAGCCAATGCGGCAAGGACTACGGCGTCACCGACCTGATGTGGCTGCCGCAGGTGGTTGAAAGAAATAAAAAACAATCCAACCACGGAGGACACGGAGATCACTGAGGTTAAAACAAAAAAGAATTCCGAAAACAGAAGCCGCAATTAATAGTCGCATTTAACGATTGAATTCAATTTACTCGAATTCTCTGTGATCTCCGTGCTCTCCGTGGTTAAATGGTTTCTTCCGTGGTTAGAAGAATAAAAATATATCTCCAAACAAACCTCCTGGCCGGCCTGCGTACCTCGCCGTTCAAGGCACCGCTCAGGGCGTGGTTGCTGCTGCCGTTCTACGCCGTTATCGCGCTGGCCGTCGGCTTCGGGTCGGAGCTATTTCAGTTCGAACCCCTTACAAGCAGGATGGCCTTCCTGTTGCCGTTTACGCTGTTTGTGTTTCCGTCACTGCTCGAAGAGGCGTTTTTCCGCGGCCTGCTGATTCCCAGAGACACTGCCGACCACGGCCGTAAACGCATCATTCTGGCTGTTGGCGGTAGTGCGCTGTTCTTCGTCATCTGGCACCCGCTGGGCGCGCTGACGATCAATCCCGGTGCCTCACAGATCTTTCTCGATCCGGCATTCCTGCTGATTGTCACGGCGCTGGGCATCACCTGCGGCTACGGTTATGTCGTTTCGAAATCCCTCTGGGTGCCGGTTTTGATTCACTGGCTGACGGTGGTCGCCTGGGTTCTGCTGCTGGGCGGCCGCAACCTCATTCTGGAACTGTAAGACGGTGCTATAAAACCATAATTCAGGGTAACCCGAAGAGCTTTGCCGTTCATATGCCTTCTCCCGGCCACAAAAGGTGCCGTCGTTAGCAAGACTCGTTATAGGATTCCGAATAACAAAAAAGTATCCTGAATTTTTGCAGGAACGGGGCGACCGATGAAACATCCAACCGTTTTATTACTCAATCACTTCTCTGCTCGTACAGGTGGAGTTTCCAATGCTGAATCCCCTAACCAGAACAACGTGGAAGCAACTCCTTGTTTTCAGAAAACATAAGAGGACTTCTTCAGGAATGAAACACGCCGGTTCAGACAACAAGCCGAAACACGAAATAAACGCACAGGATCTGATCGAGCTGGCGACGGTTATCAAACGCGAAAAAGATACGCTGCTTTCACGGTGGAGAGATCAGGTTCGTCAGCTGCCTTCGGCGAAACATCTCAATATTCCCACGCTTAACGATCACGTTCCCGTTCTCATCGAAGAACTGGCCTATGCCTTGCAGTCAAGATCCGACGATAAAATTCTGAAGGCGCCTCTCGGCGACAGCCCGCCGCTTCATGGCGCGCAGCGATTCGAGCACAATTTTGACATTGTCGAAGTCGTTGCCGAGTACAACATTCTTCGCGGCTGCATCTACGATCTTGCTGAAGAAAACGGACTCAATCTGCACGGCAAGGCATTCCACATCCTGAGTCGCGTCTTTGATGAAGCGATCGGCGTCGCCGTGCAGACATTTGTCACCCAGCAAGCCCTGGAAATTCAGCGCCGCCGCGACGAGCACCTGGGGTTTATCGTGCATGACCTGCGCACACCGCTTAACGCCATTTCCCTGGCCGTTAAAATCCTGGAATTCACGCCTCCCGAGGAGAGCGGCCAGAAAATCACCCAGATGCTGACCATACTCAGCCGCAATATAAAGCGTCTTGAAGCACTGGTGGAGAAAGTCCTGAAAGAAAGCACTTATGTCCAGGCGGAAACGGCGGCGCTGGAGCGCCGTGAATTCGATTTATGGCCACTCGTGGAGTCGCTTATCTACGATCTCGGCCCCTTGGCCAAAACCGGCGGGACTAAAGTCACCAACCGGATCTCCAAGGAATTGGCCGTTTACGCAGATGCGGGCATGCTGAGACGAGTGTTCCAGAATTTGCTTTCCAACGCCCTAAGATACACTCCGCGAGGCGAAATTATCATCGACGCACGGAAAAAAGACGCTGGCGACATAGAGTGCCGGGTAAGCGATAACGGTACCGGCATCCCCAAGGACCGCCTGGAAAGAATTTTCGATAAGGCGGAAACCAATCTGGAAAAAACAGAAAAGACAACCACCGGCCTGGGCCTGCCCATCGTCAAGGCGCTGGTCGAAGCCCACGGCGGGGAGGTCGAGGTTGAAAGCCGTGAAGGCGCGGGTTCGACGTTTCGCTTCACCTTGCCGCTCAAGCAAAAGGATGAAAACCGTTGAGCCGGCCGATATAATCGAAGCAGAAAGTTCTTACAAGGAGACCGACATGCTCTATAAAGGCAGCTGCCACTGCGGGAAAATCGCGTTCGAGGTGGAAGGTGATATCGATGGAGCGATGGCATGTAACTGCTCAATGTGCTCCCGCAAGGGTTCGCTTCTTTGGTTCACAGCCCGGGACAAACTAAAGCTGCTTACACCGGAAGAAGGCATCGGCACGTACACGTTCAACAAGCACGTCATCCGGCACCGCTTCTGCCCGGAATGCGGCATCCATCCCTATGCCGAGGGCACGGACCCGAAAGGCAACACGACGGCAGCGATCAACATCCGATGCATTGAGGGTATAGATCTGGAAAAGGTGCCGGTGCAGAATTTTGACGGCAAGTCGTATTGATTGTTCCAGAATAATCCCCTGCCAAGGTAAGAAGTGGTTATTCGAGAAATTTCGGCTACTGATGCAAACAGCTACTACCGGCTGCGTATTCAGTCCGAACAGGAGTTTCCGGAGTTTGTCGGTTTCAATGCCGAGCGCGAGCTTGTCGCGGGCGAACTTGGCATCGAGGAACTGCTGGGAACCTATGAATCCGAAGGCACTATTGTGTGGGGTGCCTTTGAAGACGTCCGGCTTGCCGGCGTAACGGCGCTTTCCCGACGACTCAGCCCCAAGTACCGGCACAAAGCATTTCTCTGGGGTATGTATGTTATTCCGGAGTTTCGTGAACATGGCATCGCCCGGTCACTGATGCAAACCGCCATTACCTGGGCAAAGAAGCAGCCCGAGATTGTCGCCATCTCGCTGCAGGTAACATTAAGCAATATCCGCGGACAAGCGTTTTACAAACGCTTCGGCTTTACTGTCTTCGGGACGGAGAAGCAGTCACTTCTGGTGGACAGCAAATTCCATGACGTTCACTATATGGAATTGGAAATCAAAGACCCTGCAAACAAGGGATAATCTTTATATAGAAACCGGGGAAAGCACATTATGATTTATCACGGCAGCTGTCACTGCGGTGCGGTTCAATTCGAAATCCACGCTCCCGAACGGATCAAGTGCGGCGATTGCAACTGCTCGATTTGCTCCAAATCGGGCTTCCTTCACCTGATTCTCCCCAAGTCAAAGTTCAGATTGCTGAGAGGCGATGAGGCGTTGACAACCTACACCTTCAACACCGGTGTTGCACAACACAAGTTCTGCAAGATTTGCGGCATCAAGCCTTTCTACATTCCCCGCTCCAATCCTGACGGTTACGACGTGAATGTCCGTTGTCTGGAGCCTCAGCCGAACGAACTGACTGTGGAGCCTTTTGACGGGCGAAACTGGGAGCAACACGCGCACACATTGGCTCATTTCAGCAAAGAACCCTAGCGGAGAAGAACCATGGAAACAAAAGTTTCTGAGATCGGTCAGATTGCCATTACAGTCAGCGATGTTCAATCCGCGCTGAAATTCTACAGGGATACATTGGGACTGACGTTCCTGTTCAGCCCGTCACCGGAGCTTGCGTTTCTGATGGCGGGTTCGGTTCGCATTATGCTCACCACACCGCAAGGCTCGGGCAAGGTTGGCAACAATTCGATACTCTACTTCAAAGTTTCGGATATCGAGTCAACCCATGCAAAACTGGTGAAACGCGGCGCACAAAACGAGCGCAAACCGGCACTGGCCGCCAAACTGGCCGATCACGAACTTTGGCTGGGATTCCTGCGCGACCCGGACGGCAATCTGGTCGGATTGATGGAAGAAAAGCGATGAAGCGACAAATAGTACCTCACCGCTTTTCTTATTCGCGTTTATTCGTGTTTATTCGCGGTTCCATTCAGTTTTTTGTTTTTAATAAACCTTACTTGCGCTTCGCGGCCTGTATCCGCATCCGCAACGCGTTCAATTTGATAAAGCCTTCCGCGTCTTTCTGGTTATAGGCGCCGGCATCGTCTTCGAAGGTAGCGATACTTTCGTCGAACAGGCTGTCGGTGTCGGACTTGCGGCCGACCACGGTCACGTTGCCCTTGTACAGCTTGACGCGCACCACGCCGTTGACGTGCTGCTGGCTGCCATCGATCAGTTGCTGCAACGCCTTGCGCTCCGGGCTCCACCAATAGCCGTTGTAAACGAGGCTGGCGTAACGCGGCATGAGCTCGTCCTTCAAATGCGCCACCTCCCGGTCGAGGGTCAGCGACTCGATGGCGCGGTGAGCCCTGAGCAAAATAGTGCCGCCGGGCGTTTCGTAACAGCCGCGCGACTTCATGCCGACGTAACGATTCTCGACAATATCCAGGCGGCCGATACCGTTGGCGCCGCCGATCCTGTTCAACTCGGCCAGCAGGTCCGCCGGCGACAGGCGCTTGCCGTCAATTGCAACCGGATCGCCCTTTTCGAATTGCAATTCGATGTAAGCCGGTTTGTCCGGCGCCGCCTCGGGCGAGACGCTCCAGCGCCACATGTCCTCTTCGGGCTCCGCCCAGGGGTCTTCCAGCACGCCGCCCTCATAGGAGATGTGCAACAGGTTGGCGTCCATGGAGTACGGCGACTTCTTGCCGCGCTTCAGCTCGACCGAAATCCCGTGTTTTTCGGCATAGGCCATAAGCTTTTCGCGCGAGGTCAGATCCCACTCGCGCCAGGGCGCGATGACTTTCACGCCGGGTTTCAACGCATAGGCGCCCAGTTCGAACCGCACTTGGTCGTTGCCCTTGCCTGTCGCCCCGTGGGCGATGGCATCGGCGCCGGTTTCGTTGGCGATTTCAATCAACCGTTTGGCGATCAACGGCCGGGCGATCGAGGTGCCGAGCAGGTACTCGCCTTCATAAATCGTGTTGGCGCGAAACATGGGAAAAACGAAATCTCGCACGAACTCCTCGCGCAGGTCGTCGATGTAGATTTCCTTGATACCCAGCGCTTTGGCTTTGGCACGCGCCGGCTCGACTTCCTCCCCCTGGCCGATGTCGGCGGTGAACGTCACCACCTCGCAGTCGTAGACTTCCTGCAGCCACTTCAAAATTACCGAGGTATCCAGTCCGCCCGAATAGGCTAGAACCACTTTTTTTACCGATGACATACTTGTACTCTCTGTTGCGAGCCGCGGATTGTACACGATTCTTCCGGAAGATTAAGATGCCCCGCTGCATAAGGTTTTACCCGAAATTCGATGGGGCTTATGCCCCTTATACGCATGAACTCCGCGCTTTTGCAAAATATATGGCGGGCGGGGCTTAGTTTTTAATGTATTAATTCTTTTAATGTAGATTATTTGATTTTATAATACCGCGCTTTCCGGGATAGCCCTGGATTTGATCTAAATACGGCCTCATCATGACAAACTAAACGTCATGCGTCGAGGTCTTGGGGGAACCGGCCGCGTCAACAATCAGCAACAAGGCGCGCCATAACCCTGAGGCGATTTGAGCCGTTCAGCACGAGTAAATTCAACTAAACAAGGTACTGCCATTGGCTTAGTTATTGCCGGGATATTCCAAACAATTGCCAGCCTGCAAACTGGCTTTGTCAGGGGATCCGGACAACCGCAATTCACAGCGAGGAACAGCATGACCGAGATTGCGAAACACGATGTCGATCCACAGGAAACCCGCGAATGGCTGGAGGCGCTGGATGCGGTGTTGGAACTTGAAGGTGTCGAGCGTGCCCATCACCTGCTGGAGCAGTTAATCGACAAGGCCCGCCGTAACGGCGCATACCTGCCCTATTCGGCCAACACCGCGTACCTGAATACGATTCCCCCTCACCTGGAAGAGCGTACACCCGGGAATCCCGACCTCGAATGGCGCATCCGTTCTTATATCCGCTGGAACGCCATGGCAATGGTCGTGCGCGCCAACCGCCAAAGCAGCGAGTTGGGCGGGCATATCGCCACCTTCGCCTCGGCCGCCACGCTTTACGACGTCGGTTTCAACCATTTCTGGCATGCGCCTTCCGAAGAGCATCCCGGCGACCTTATCTATTTCCAGGGCCACGCATCGCCCGGGATATACGCCCGCAGTTTTATGGAAGGCCGCTTTAACGAGGAGCAGTTGGATAACTTCCGCCAGGATACAACCGGCAACGGCTTGACCTCGTATCCACATCCCTGGCTGATGCCGGATTACTGGCAGTTCCCGACTGTATCGATGGGTCTGGGCCCGATCACCAGCATCTATCAGGCGCGGTTCCTTAAATATATGCACGACCGGGGACTGGCCGACACCAGCAAGCAGAAAGTCTGGGCCTTTCTCGGCGATGGCGAAGTGGACGAACCGGAGACCATGGGCGCGTTGACCCTGGCCGCGCGGGAAAAACTCGATAACCTGATTTTCGTGGTGAACTGCAACCTGCAACGCCTCGACGGACCTGTGCGCGGCAACTTCAAGATCATCCAGGAGCTGGAAGCAAGTTTCCGCGGCGCCGGCTGGGAAGTGATCAAAGTCATCTGGGGCAGCTACTGGGATCCGCTGCTGGCCAAAGACAAGGACGACCGCCTGCTGAAAGTGATGGAGCAAACCGTCGACGGCGAGTACCAGAACTACAAGGCGAAGGACGGCGGCTACACACGCGAGCATTTCTTCGGCAAGGATCCCGAGGTGAAGAAGATGGTCGCCAGCCTGTCCGACGAGGATATCTGGCGGCTGAACCGCGGCGGACATGATCCGCACAAGGTCTACGCAGCCTATGCGCGCGCGGTGAAAACCTCCGGCAAGCCGGTGGTGATCCTGGCCAAAACCGTAAAAGGTTACGGCCTGGGCGAAGTGGCCGAAGCGAAGAACCCGACGCACCAGCAGAAGAAACTCGACACCGACACGCTCAAGCACGTACGTGACCGCTTCCACCTGCCGATCCCCGACCAGGACGTCGAACAGGCGAATTACTTCCGCCCATCGGAAGACAGCCCGGAAATGAAATACATGCACGAACGGCGCAAGGCGCTGGGCGGCTACCTGCCGCAACGCCGCCGCTCGGCGCCGCCGCTGGAGATACCCGAACTCTCGACGCTGGATGCCATCCTCAAGGGCAGCGGCGACCGCGAAATGTCGACCACCATGGGATTTGTGCGCATTCTCACTCAACTGTTGCGCGACAAGAACATCGGTAAACACATTGTCCCGATCATCCCCGACGAAGCCCGGACGTTCGGCATGGAAGGCATGTTCCGCCAGTTGGGCATCTACTCGTCGGTAGGCCAGCTTTACGAGCCGGTCGATAAGGACCAGGTGATGTACTACAAGGAATCGAAAAACGGACAGATACTCGAAGAAGGCATTAATGAGGCCGGCGCCATGTCGTCGTTCGTCGCCGCCGGCACGGCCTACAGCAACTTCGGTATTCATATGATCCCGTTCTACATCTATTACTCGATGTTCGGTTACCAGCGCGTGGGCGACCTGTGCTGGCTGGCGGGCGACATCCAGGTCAAAGGTTTCATGATGGGCGCTACCGCCGGCCGCACCACCCTGGCCGGTGAAGGCCTGCAGCACCAGGACGGCCACAACCTGCTGTACATGGGCGGCATTCCCAACTGCAGGGCATACGATCCTGCTTATGCCTATGAAATGGCGGTGATCATTCACGACGGCTTGCGGCGGATGTACCAGGAAGGCGAAAACATTTTCTATTACATCACCGCGATGAACGAGAACTACGAAATGCCGGCCATGCCGGAAGGCGCGGAGCAAGGCATCCTCAAGGGGATGTATCTGCTCAAGGAAGGCAACAACAAGAAAAAACTGCGCGCGCAGTTGTTGGGCGGCGGCACGATTCTGCGCGAGGTCATCGCCGCGGCGGAACTGCTGGACAAGGATTTCAACGTTGCCTGCGACATCTGGAGCATCACCAGCGCCAACGAGTTGCGCCGCGACGGTATCGATGCCGAACGGTATAACATGCTGAATCCGGAAAGCGAACCACGGCAAAGTTATGTTACGCAGTGCATGGCCGGCCGCAAAGGGCCCGCTGTGGCAGCCACCGACTACATTCGCAACTATGCCGACCAGCTCCGCCCTTATATGGACCGCCATTACGCGGTGCTCGGTACAGACGGCTTCGGCCGCAGCGACATGCGGGTCAGGCTGCGCGAGTTTTTCGAGGTTAACCGTTACTACATCGCCGTGGCGACGCTGAAGGCGCTGGCGGATACCGGCGAAATCGACGCGGGCAAAGTATCGGAAGCCATCAAGAAGTACGGCATCAACCCTGATAAACCCAACCCGACCACTGTTTAATCCGAGACGCGGGAAAACGACAAATGGCAGATCTCAAGGAAATAACCGTACCCGATATCGGCGACTTCGACGCGGTGGAAGTGATCGAAGTGCTGATCGCGCCCGGCGACAGCGTGAACGCAGAGGATTCTTTGATCACCGTCGAGTCCGACAAGGCATCAATGGAAATTCCTTCGCCCGAAAGCGGCGTGATCAGGGAAGTCAAAGTCAAAGTCGGCGATAAAATCTCGCAGGGCAGTGTCATCGTACTGATGGAACCGGCCGGTAACGCAGCCGCACCGCAACCGGAACAAAAAACAGCCACGGCCAAAACGCCGGAACCGGCGCCGCAGAAAACCAAACCGGAAGCGGCGCCATCCGCGACAGTCGAGCCAAAAAAACCGGAAGCCGCTCCGTCCGCGCCCGCCGCCTCGGAAGACAAACAGGTGCGCGTGCCCGATATCGGTGATTTTGACAGCATTCCGGTTATCGAGGTCCTGGTTTCACCCGGCGACAAGGTCAGCCCGGAAGATCCGTTGATCACGCTGGAATCGGACAAGGCCACCATGGAGATCCCCTCGCCCGGAGCCGGCACCATCAAGGAACTGCTGGTGAAAGTCGGCGACAAGGTGTCCAAGGAAACGCCGATCCTGGTGATGACGACGGCTGGCGCGCCGGCGCCGATCCAGTCATCGCAGGCCGCACCGGAAACGCGGCCTCAACCGGAAAGTAAACCCGCTCCAAGCGCGACTCAAACCGACGACGGGCAACGGCCCGCACCATTGCCCCCGGTTAATGAAACCGGCTTCGGCAAGGCGCATGCCAGCCCGGCGGTGCGCAAGTTCGCGCGCGAACTTGGCGCGGACATCGGCCGCATCCAGGGTACCGGTCCCAAGGGCCGGATTCAGAAAGAGGATGTGCAGGCCTACATCAAGCGGATTTTGACTTCCGGCGCCGGCGCGTCGGCGGGCGCGGCCGGCGGCCTGCAAGTTGCCGAACTGCCCGAAGTGGATTTCGCCGCCTTCGGTGACATCGAAACCCAGCCGCTGTCGAAAATCAACAAGCTCACCGGCAAGTACACGCATCGCAGTTGGGTGCAGATACCGCACGTCACGCAGTTTGACGAGGCGGACATCACCGAACTGGAAGCCTTCCGCAAGCAGTTGTCCGCCGAGTACAAGGACAAAGGCGTCAAAATCACCCTGATCGCGTTTTTACTGAAAGCGGTGGTGGCGGCGATGCGCGAATATCCGCGCTTCAACTCGTCGCTCGACAGCAGCGGTGAAAATTTGATTCTGAAAAAGTATTTTCATATCGGCGTCGCCGTCGACACGCCGGACGGTTTGGTGGTGCCGGTGATCCGCGACGTCGACCAGAAAGGCATCGTCGAACTGGCCGGCGAAATCGTCGATATCGCCAAACGCGCGCGCGAGAAAAAGATCAAGCCCAGCGAAATGCAGGGCGGCTGCTTCACCATCTCCAGCCTCGGCGGCGTCGGCGGCACCGCGTTCACTCCGATCATCAACCAGCGCGAGGTGGCGATCCTGGGTGTATCGCGCTCGAGCATGAAGCCTGTCTACGAGGACGGTCAGTTCATCCCGCGCCTGATGCTGCCGCTGTCGCTGTCCTACGACCACCGCGTCATCGACGGCGTCATGGGTGCAAGATTCACAAACTACCTGAGCCAGGTGTTGTCGGACGTCAAGAGACTGTTGTTATAAAAACATTTAACCACGGAGGACACAGAGAACACAGAGAAAAAGATCAAGGAAAAAATCAAAATGACGAATTTCATGATTTTCTGGTTTTTATAAATCATTAACCTCCGTGATCTTCCGTGTCCTCCATGGTTAGAAAATAGACAAAAAGGTTTTAAAAACATGGCCAAAGAGTTGAAAGTTGAGGTTCCGGACATCGGCGAGTTCGCCGATGTCGACGTGGTTGAAATCCTGGTCAAGCCCGGCGATCAGGTGAATGCGGAGGATTCGCTGCTTACGCTGGAAACCGACAAGGCCACCATGGAAATCCCCTCGCCCGCCGCCGGTAAAGTGAAGGAAATCCTGACCAAGGTCGGCGACAAGGTTTCAAAAGGCACGGTTATCGCGGTGCTGGAAGCCGAGGAAACCGCAAACGCGCCGGCAAGTGAACCCAAACCGGCCGAAACACCCGCGCAAGCCGCGAAACAGGAAT
>DASVCP010000396.1:0-5202 GCA_036381555.1 Gammaproteobacteria bacterium | reverse complement strand
CACTGCTGTGTTCGTCCATCATGAACGACTTTTCAAAATAGGCCGCCGGCAAGAACTCGAGGTTAAAACCGGCTCGCCCTTCCAGCACTTCCGGCAATGGCTTTGCCAGGTTGACCGTGAGGCGCATACCGTTCCGGGTTCGTTGCGCCCTGATCGAATAGTCGAAATCGTAATCGGGATAGCGCAGGAATGCTTCCACGATGGCGTTTTTTGTGTCCACTTTCCGGTCAACGAACTGCGGAATCGGATCCCACTGCTCTGGTGTGGCGTGCAGCCGCACGTCGCCGTTGGTGGCGGTGCGCACGCCGTGGTGAATGATCTCCACGCCGCTGATCTTGGCGTCGCTGAACAGCCCGTCGTACCAGTTGCTGAATACCAGCACATCCATGCCACGTGCCTGGAAATATTCCTTGTCGTTGAGTTTGAACTGCGCGTCTTTTGCGGACGCTTGCGGAGATACCAGCAACGCACAGAAAACTCCCGTCAACCATGAGCGTGAGAATCTATTCAACAAACCGGCAACAGCTTTCATTTCGTTCTCCAGTGTCTGGGGTTGATTTCGCTCTGAATGTTTCCCCTCTTCGATAACCCGCCTGTTTCTTTTCCATCCATTGCCAGTGGCGGGGCAAGTGACATTACCGCGCGTAGGCTTGGTCATCCGCATAATATACCGCGTCCCGGAATGCTTTGTGCAGCGGCAGATCGCCGGGCGGAAAATACTGGGTGAACAACACCGCGGCGATGTTGTTTTTTGGGTCGACCCAAAACAGGGTATTGGCCTTGCCGTCCCAGAAAAATTCGCCGACGGCACCGGAAGGTTCGTCCGGCCCGGCGGGTGGTGCGATACGCACGGCGAAGTTAATGCCGAAACCGACCTGCCCTTTCACCGGCAGCCACGACTTGTCGGTCACCGCTTCCGGCATTGCATCGCCGGCCATCAGGCGCACCGTCTCGGGCTTCAGCAAACGCACGCCGTCCAGTTCGCCTTCGTTCAGCAACATGCGGGCGAAGCGCATGTAATCGTCGAGTGTTGAGACCAGACCGAAACCGCCCGGCTTGAGCGGCCAGTCATGCGTATTGAATCCGAACGCCGTTTCGTCGTCGGCGCGCCGCATCGTTCCGTCGTCGTTCAGTTCGTAAACCGCCGCCAGGCGCTCCCTGTCCTCCGGCGATGACACGACATAGCGCGTGTCATGCATGCCTAGCGGCTTGAAAACGCGCGCTTGCAGAAACTGATCAAACGGCATACCGGACAGCCGCTCCACGAGGAACGCCTGGATGTCCACCGACGGGCCGTAAAGCCAGCGGGTGCCGGGCTGGTAAAGCAATGGAATTTGTCCCAGCTTTTGCGCCATTTCCGACAACGTGTTTTCGCGGTGAGTCGGATCAAGCTCACGGTAGCGCTCGCCCACCCGGGATTCGTTGTCCCGGTCGGTGAATCCACCGGTATGCCGGGTAATATCGCGGATCTTGACCGGCCGGTGAGTCGCTGTGAGTATCGGCTCGTTGTTTTCATCCAGCCCGTTAAAAACTTTCAAATCGGCAAACTCGGGAGCGTGCTTCGCCAGCGGGTCATCGAGGCTGAACTTTCCTTCTTCGTACAACATCATCAGGGCGACGCCGGTAATTGGCTTGGTCATGGAATAGATCTGCGCCAGCGTATCACGGACCATCGGCCGGTTTGCTTCACGATCGGCCATGCCGAACGCGCCGAAGTAAGCTTCTTTGCCGTTTTCATATATCAACGCCGAGACACCGGGTGGTGCGCCTTTGTCAGTGTAATCCTTAAGCGCGGCATCGATGCGCGCCTTGTCTATAAGCGAAACGCGAGACGCGGAAGTCTGCATCGGACCGCAACCGGTCAAGGTAATCATAATCAATAGCGTGAAAGCAATACGAAATCTCATGTTTATCTTCTATACCCGATTCATCTCAACGGCATCACGACAATGGCTTTTCGGCGGCAGGCCGACATGTGACACTTATCATTCCTCATAAGCATTGCCTGTGTCGTCCGAAGTTTAATCAACGGCAACCGGACGTTGCTTTTTTGCCTTTACTCGATGCGAAACCAGTCAAAATCAGCGTAGCCTTTGCTCTCGATGACGTTCGGGCTCAGGCTGAAGACGCCCACCTTTGCGCCGATCCACACGCCTTTTTTGGCCTGGAAGCTTTCGCCGATCGGAGTGAATTTCCGCCCATCAAGACTATACGAAAAGGAAGTCATTCCGCCTTCTTCCACTGTGGCTTTGAGATAATACGTGTATTGGTTCCTGACCGATGGTTTTGCCTTTACGGACTCCAACTCTTGGGTCGCATCGCCTTCGCGGTCGTAACGGCCGGTAAACATGCCCAAACGCACACCTTCGGCGGTTTTGTGCAATGCAAGATAGCTCCACTCCTGCCCCATGACCACCAGGCCGCTTTTGTCGTTTACATCGTCCGGATGAAAGGTGATTTTGGTGGTGGCGGAAAACGCCGGTGAGGGAAACTTCTGTAACAACAGGTTGGGCACGAAATACAGGTTACCGAACTGGGTAAGGTTTTGTGTTGCATACAGACGCATATGTCCTTTATTCGCCCGGTTCAGCGAATACCATTCCAGTTTGGGGTTTGCATGCCATTGCCATTGCAGCGCCAGCTTATCGGCGTTGAATTCATCCGAGGTCTGCGGGATCGCGATGGGATAGGTTTTGCCGACGTCCGGCTTTTTCCATTCCGGCACCGGCTCGCCGACTCCGTCGTTGTTGATGTCCTTGCCCATCAGCGGCCAGCCGTCTTGCCAGCGTACCGGCTGCAGGTGCACGATGCGCCCGTACACGCCGCGGTCCTGGAAATGCATGAACCACCATTCGCCGGAATCCAGTTCGAGCAGGCCGCCCTGATGCGGGCCGTTGATGTCGGTGTTGCCCTGGTGGAGCACGTTCCTGGTTTCGTACGGACCGTAAATGTTCTTCGACCTCAGCACGGTCTGCCAGCCGGTGGGCACGCCGCCCGCCGGCGCCAGGATGTAATAAAACCCGTCCTTCTTCATCATCTTGGGCCCTTCGATGGTCGGTTGTTCCTCGACGTTGTGATAGATGATTTCGCCGTTGTCGAGCAGCTTTTTGCCGTCGGGACTCATGCGGTGCAGGTACAGAATATCGGCCCTGACTTTACCCCGAACAAGATAAGCATTGCCGTCGTCATCCCACAGCGGCGCCGGGTCCTCCCATAGCTCCACGGACGCCATCTGTTCCAACTCCCAGGGTCCGGCGGGATGCCTGGCGGTCGCCACGAACAAGCCGGTGTGGGGCGTGCAAAAGTAAACGTAAAACAGGCCGTTGTGATAGCGGATCGAAGGTGCCCAGGAACCGTGACCGTGCGCGGGCTTGTCGAATTTTTCGAACGGCAGCCGGTCATAAACGTGGCCGATGATGGTCCAGTTCACCAGGTCCCTGGAATGCAGCACCGGAATGCCGGGCATCGCGTTGAAGCTCGATGCGACCATATAAAAATCATCGCCCACCTTGACCAGGTCGGGGTCGGAGTAGTCGGCGAAAATGACAGGGTTCTTGTAGCGACCGTTACCCAAATCGGGAATCCATTGTTCCGCCGGCGCCAGCAGCGAAACCGTCGATAACAACAGCCCGTATATCAATTTCATAGCTTCCCCCATTGCATGATGCTCGAATTAAGCCGAAAACTCCTTGCTCTCGGGCGAGCGGGCGCTCTATTTGTATTCGAAAAATGAAGTGATGGTTAGTCTTCCCGTTGCCGGACTGGGATCAAACGCATAAGTCTCCGGTATGAGACCCGAGTGCAGGCTGGAACCCCGGTATAAAAGCAACCGGTTGCATTTGGCCGTGAAGGCGGTGATCATTTCGTATTCGTCGGTGCTCCCGCGGATGTAGCCGTCCGGCATTTTGTCCTTGAACTGCGCTTTTACGCACTGCATGTAGGTGTCGTATCTGTCCGCGTCGACGTACTCATAGCCGAGTTTCCTGTGCCGGAAAAAGGCTGTTCCCGACGTTGCATCGTCGGCAAGGTAATGAACCGCGGCAAGGCTTTTTTTCGAGGCGGCATCGAAGTGGGGAATACGCTGAAGCAGCGACAGCTCGTCCGGCGGGCAGGTCACAATGGAAAAAGTCGACACCGCTTTTTTCGCATTGCGGGGATCAAAACCAAACTGGTTTTCAATATAGGCTCTCAGGTTCTTTGCAAGGGCGGCCGAATAAATCAGAGGAACCGGCATACGGATACCCGGGTAATAATTATCCGCCTGAGAGAATTTGTTACATGCTACGGCATATTGTTTGAGAATCTCCACTCCCGCCATGAAGGATTCCACCTTCACCAGTGGCTCGCCTTCGTTTCCGATACTGTAACAATCGATTTTTGCATCGGATCCGAGTTTAAAGACTGAGTGATCCATAACCGCATTCACCGGTTGAGACCGGGCATGATTACAAGCACGCCCGATCGGTTAGCAACATGCTATACCTTTTGAAAACCGACTTGATGAATCTTCTTTATCAGGTCCCTGTTCGAAGGAAGGTGCTGGATATATCGTTGCGCAATCTCTCTCACTTCATTGACATAGCGCTCGAAGGATTCCGCATCATTGAAACGGTGCGCCGTTGCCCTGCTCTCCGTGACGAATCCCATGCCGTACAATATGTATTGCCAGCTGGCCGCGGGCAGCATTTCTTCAGCCAACGGGAAATCATGCCTGTTGGGCACCTGCCGCCGCCAGAGGCGCAGCAGCTCCCCAAGCCGGTCGGGAATGGAGTCTTCCCGGGCGCAATCCTTCCAGTAATCGGTATCGGTACGGCTGGTCAGCGCGTACTGCATCTTCAGAAAGTCGATGGTGGTATCCCAATAGTATGTAAAACGTCGATTAAAACGCTTCGCAATAATGTCCATCACATCGCGGGTGGCGGGCAATTCCGCGCTGAGTATGGTAGCCGCCGCTTCAATCATGATCAGCGCCGTTGCTTCCAGCGGCTCCACAAAACCCGCCGACATGCCGACAGCCACGCAGTTGCGATGCCAGAACTCGGCTCTGTGGCCGGGCACATATTTGATTTTTCGAAACGAAAGACGGTCGGCTTTTTCCCCGCCTATCGAGGCGGAAATGTATGCGCGCAGTTCTTGGGCCGCGGCCTCTTCGCTGGTGTGGGCGCTGGAATACACGTGACCCACTCCCCGTCGTGTCGGCAA
>DASVCP010000395.1:0-11275 GCA_036381555.1 Gammaproteobacteria bacterium | reverse complement strand
GCCATATCAAATACGGTTCACCAGGTATCACATGGCGACATTTCCGTACGTACCGAGCTCGAAGGCACAGACGAGCTGGCTACACTTGGTCGGACTCTGGACAATCTGTTGAGTGATAAAATGGCCACACTCGATCAGTCGGAAAAAGAAAACAAAATACTCAACAACTCGATCATCAGTCTCCTCAGGGCGGTCAGCCTGTTGAGCCAACGTGATTTGACCATCAATTTGCCGGTTACCGAAGACGTTACCGGCCCGCTGGCGGATGCCATTAACAAGCTGACACGCGATACTTCGACGGTACTTGCCAATGTGACCGCTGTGGCCGAACATGTGGAAGCGGCATCGGAACAGGTGGACAGCAAGGCAAACTTCGTAAAAAACGTCGCCATGACCCAGCAGCAGGATCTGGCCAGAACCGCGCAGGAACTGGCACAGGCATCCATTGAGTTAAACAATATCGTGGCAGCCGCTAAACAATGCAATCAAATTGCCGAGCAGGCCGGAAAATCGACACAAACCGCGGCGGAAACCGTGACCAATACTCTGCAAGGGATGAACACGATTCGCGAGACGATAAATGAAGCCGGCAAGCGTATCAAACGATTGGGTGAGCGCTCTCAGGAAATCAACACGGTCGTCGATTTGATTAAAGACATCGCAGAGCGCACCCATGTGCTGGCGTTGAATTCCAGCGTACAGGCGGCAGCCGCCGGCGAGGCCGGCCGCGGTTTTGCCGTGATCGCCGACGAAGTTCAGCGATTGGCGGAGAATGCGAAACGGGCCACCGGAGAAATCTCTTCCCTGGTCAAGAATATACAAATTGAAACCAACGACACCATGACAACCATGGAAAGAACCATTGGTTACGTGGTCGACGGATCCAAACTGGCGGAATCGGCCGGACGGCAGATGAATGAAACTCAGCAGATTACCAGCGCGCTGGTGGCGGCGGTAAAGGAAATTGCCGCCAATACCGAAAGACAGGCGGATATAAGCAGCCAGCTTCGCGAAAGAGCCCAGATCATCAACCAAAGCACCCACGATACCGCCAGGCAGCTGGACGAACAGCTGGTGCAGACCAAGAGCCTGACGGATTTTTGCAAGCAGCTCATCAGTTCGGTCAAGATATTCAAACTGCCTGCAAGCTTACCTCAGGCCGCACATACGGTTAAGCAAATTCAATCGATACAGACGGTACAGTCGATATAACCGACTCGGAGCCCTGCAATGTCAAATCTTGCAATGCTGGTGGCATTGGCCGATGAACTTGAGCAGGGCGAACTGTTGTTGCAACACCCCTTGGCCGTACTTGTCGACGCGCAGGTGCCGGAAGAATTTCTGGCGGGCGCAAAGGAAGAATATTGCGAATTCACCACCCGTGTCGCGGGCGTTGCCGACGCCATCGGCCTGACCGGTTTGCAGGTGCTGATGTCGTTCATCGACGCCAATGTATCGACTTTCGCCGGACTGCCCGCCGAAGCGAGAAATAATGAGCGCGCAATTGCTCTCATTCAGCGCTGGCCCCTGGTGCTGGCCCGCTTTCTTCGCGAGCCGGGCGATGAGAGTGCCGCGCAGGAGCTGCATGCGTTTCTCCTGGCTCGGGATTGGCCGTGGACCGTCGAGTCGCAACAGCTGGAGCGAATCATTCAGGACGTAAAAGCATATGCCGCCGGAAGAATGGCATCCGCTTTGAGCGAGGAAGAAGAACTCGTCGACCCGACCGAACAGGACATATCCGTCAAGATACCCGACGATATCAGCCCCAAACTGCTGGTGACGTTTCAACAGGAACTGCCGGAAAGTACAGCCGAACTTTCCCGCCGTATTCAGAAACTATTCGATAAAAAAGCCACGATTGAAGATATTACGGAAGCCAGGCGTGTTGCGCATACTTTAAAGGGCGCCGCGAATATCGTTGGCGTCGCAGGAATTGCCAACATCACGCATTATCTTGAGGATATCCTGGAATTCCTGGTAAAGAAGAACGGGCTGCCTTCCAATGAACTGACAACGATTTTGATCGATGCGGCCGACTGCCTGGAAATCATGTCAGAAGCGGCGCTGGGTTTGTCGGAGCCGCCACCGCAAGCGTTGCAGATACTTAACGGTTTGCTTGCCTGGAAGCGTAAGTTCTCGTCGGAAAATTTTAATGAAACCGAATTTTTACAGGCGGCGTCAACGGACCCGGAATTACAAACGCCGGATTCCTCGCCGGATATCGCGGCAACGGGAACCTCTAATCCCGGGGAAGATACGCCCAAACCGGCGGCAGCCGTTCCCGCCTCCGCCCTGCAGGCACAGGGAACGGTCTTTGACAAGCTGCTGGACCTGACAGGTGAGTTGTCGAGTTCGAATCTGTTGACCAGAAGCCGGCTGGAGCAAGTTTTGAAAAATGCCGAGGGACTCAACAGGTATAATCGGGCGCTGCATCATCATATGAACGCATTGCAGGATTTGATTTTTACCGAGGGACTGAAAAGATCATACGGCGTGGGCTCAAAGCTGAAACCCAATGGAGATTTCGATCCGCTGGAAATGGACCAGTACAACGAACTGCACAGCATGGTCAACGTATTTGCGGAGCTGTTGGACGATATCAGTGACGTTTCAAAGTCCGTACACGGACAACTGACCGAAATCAGGGAGCTCCTGAACCAGCAGGATCAGTTCAACAAGGAACTCGACCAGACGATAATGTCCGAGCGACTGGTGCCGGTAAAGACGATTTTGCCCAGATTGGAGCGCAGCGTCAGGCAGACATGCAGAATGACGGGGAAGCATACCGAATTGATCGTACAGGGGGAGTCGCTGAACATCGACAATCTTATACTTGAAATGGTAACCGACCCGCTGCTGCACATTTTAAGAAATGCCGTTGATCACGGCATAGAACCGGCAGACGAGCGTGAAAGCAAAGGCAAACCTGAAACAGCCACCATTAAATTAAGTTTCGAACGAATCGGCAACAACATAGTCGTCCGCTGCAAAGATGACGGCCGCGGGATTGACACGGCCGCGGTAAAAAACAAGGCATTGCAAATCGGACTGATAACGCCCGAGCAGATAGTCAGCGAGAAAGAGCTGCTTGAATTGATACTCCAGCCCGGGTTTTCCACGCGAACCGGCGTTAACCAGGTCTCCGGCCGCGGGGTCGGCATGGACGTGGTGGCAAAAAAAATCGCCGACCTGCGTGGAAGTCTGGACATACATTCGGAGGAGGGTAAAGGTGCCGAATTCGTGATAACCGTGCCGCAAATGCTGCTGAAAGCCCACGTTGTTCTGCTGCGCACGGAAGATCTGACATTTGGAATCCTGTCGAGTTCTTTCGAGCAGATTGTAAATTTGGAACAGGACTTCTTCGTCGAGAGCGGTGGAGCGAAGCGTATCAAATTCAACAATCGAATTTACGATATCAAATATCTCGCCGAACTGTTGGGGATAAGCAAGCGGCCGGACACGGCCGATGGAAAAAACCGCGCCGCCATTCTTGTCAATGACAATCAAATTCGCAGCGCTGTTCTGATCGATGAGGCGGTGGCCAACGGCGAACTCGTCATTAAAAAAATCGGCAAGTATGTGCCGAGGCTGGGCGGGATGATCGGCACGGTGCTTACCGCCGACGGAACCGCCGCCCCCGTATTCGACTTGAAGGATCTGCTAAGAAGACCGTCACAATTGGTTGCGGACTACCTGCAACAGCATCGTGACGAAGGTTCGGCCTCGGTCAACGTGCTTATCGTTGACGATTCCAGCAGCGCCCGCCGTAGCTTGAGCCAGGCCGCCAAGGACGCGGGTTTCGATGTTCGCACCGCGATCGACGGAGTCGAAGCGATTACATTGATAGAACAGATGCGGCCCGACCTTGTGTTGACGGATCTCGAAATGCCAAAAATGAACGGTCTGGAACTGGCCGCGCACTTGCGCGCCACGGACAGTACCCGGGATCTGCCCATCGTCATGGTGACTTCGCGATCAACGGAGAAACACAAAGCCCAAGCGATATCGACCGGCGTGAACAGCTATATTACCAAGCCGTTCACCAACGACGATCTGATCTACGAAATGCACCAGTTGCTCGGGAAAAGCTGATTTCAGATAAGCAATTAACCGCAGATTAGCGCAGATGTCCACAGCGATTATCTGCTATCTGTGGAATACGTCAGCCGGCCGGATTCTTTGCGGCCAAGCGGTATATCAGGTTTTCGCTGAATGCCTTGTAAAACAGCATCCGGCATTCCATGCCGAGGGTCTCGATACGCACTGCGTTGATCTTCAACAGCGTCAGGTTAAGGCCGGCAATCAGCGTTGTTGTCCGGGTGTTTGGCGCCAGAAATCCGACTTCTCCGAAACAGTCGCCCTGGGTTAACGTCACCAGCAGTTTATTGGCTTTTATGACCTTGGCGTTACCCTGCATGATGATGTAGAAGGAATTATCGATGTCTCCCTCCTGGCTTATCACCTCCCCAAGCACAAAATCAAGCACTCTGCTGACGGTCATCAGTTCGTCGATATGCTTGTCGGAGAAAGCACTGAAAAATTTCAAATTTTTAAGGGCATGGCGCTTTTCGTCGCGGCTGATGTTCTGGCCGGTATAAATCAGGCTGTCGTAAACCTCGGTCAATTCCGCGGCCATCGTTCTGCCGCTCTCATAGCGGTCGGCGGGGTTTTTACTGAGTGCCTTGTCAATAATATCTGACAGCGCTCCCGGCAGATCCGGCCGTACGTCTTTAAGGCTGGGCGGCGTTTTATGGACAATATCATGAAACGTCTGTTTCATGTTTTCCGACGGAAACAAGACCTTGCCGGTCAGTAACTGGAACATTACGGCCGCCAGTGAATACAAATCGCTTTGCGGCCCGACTTCCTTGGCCTGAACCTGCTCTGGCGACATATAACTGGGTGAGCCGACTATCATGCTGGGGCTGATCTTTCTGTTCTGCGTAATCTCCGCGACGCTGAAGTCCATCAGCTTGGTTTCACCCTCGTCACTCAGCATGATGTTGCTCGGCTTGATGTCGCGATGGATAACGCCCATGCGGTGGGAAAAGTCCAGGGCCATGCAGCACTTGAACATCGACTCCAGCACTTTTTCCGGGGAAAGCCGCTTGCCGTTTTTCCGGCAGTATTCCAACAGGGTTTCGCCCTTTACATATTCCATGACGATATAGTTCAGATCCTTTTCCATCTGGGCATCGTACAGGGCGACGATGTTGGGATGCTGAAGCTTGCCGGCCGCGTGAGCCTCCGTGAAAAAGTCTAATTTGACCTTGTCTTTATCCTTGTCCGGAGTCGGGTCACTCCAGCCGACCTTGATGGCGACTTCCCTGCGCACGAAGGGATCGAATCCTTTGTAGACCACGCCCGAAGTGCCCCTCCCAAGCTCTACTATAATTTCATATTTGCCCAGCTTGTAAGGGATGGGATTCGAAAGGATTTCAGATACGTTGTCGTCGCCCTTGATAGTATCCATTACATCACCCGCCATTCACCTCTCTCCAATTCGATTTGTGCAGGAACTTGAGAATTCAGCTAAAACTGTAGCGGCAATTCGCTTGAATTCTGGAATGGATTATTGCGGGATCCTGCATTACAAGCCGCTGATAATCGACATATGGATCTCAAATAAGCCAGTGTTTCACACCATTATGAGTTGTTATGCGTCAAATTTATGACGCGTACACAGCTACAAACATCGATCCTGGGAAGAATCAGCCGGTAAATTGCACCGTAAAGACAAATTACACTCCCGAAGGATTTTAGAATATGTCAAAAGAAATTCCCCCCACAAGACGAAATAAAAAATATTTGTAGGAAAATGCCGATTTTAAGTCGGCTGCAATCTATTTTCCCGCGCCGTTGTTCGTGTACGCTTGATTTTGTAATAGTCTATATACCGTATCGGGCAATTTACGCTCGCGGGTTAAAGACATTTGCTTAGATAAGGAACCTGACAGCAGCAAAAGGCTATTCACAAAAATTGTTAATCGTGGTTTCTTAATTGACAGTCCTGAGCGTTCGTAAGGCTGTTGGGCGGCAAATGGCAATGCCGCCGGGAAACCTTCCGGCACAAGGAGAGTGAACCAATGAAGATTCTGTTATTCGGTTCGGCATTCAATGGACTATGTCAGCGGGTTCACCGCGAATTGACGGTTATGGGACACTCTGTGTCTTTCGAACTGGCGTTAAACCAGGAATCGATGATTGAGGCGGCGAGGTTGTTCAAGCCGGATGTCATTATCTGCCCATTTTTGAAAGAGCGGGTCCCGGACCGTATATGGCAGAAACACATCTGTCTGATCGTGCACCCCGGAATCGAGGGCGATCGCGGTCCCTCCGCGCTGGACTGGGCAATATCCAGCAATGTAAAGGAGTGGGGGGTCACGCTTTTGCAGGCCGCGAAGGAGATGGATGCGGGCGACATCTGGGGTACGGGGAATTTCACTATGCGCACCGCGCGCAAGGCAAGCGTGTATCGGCGCGAAGTCACACAGCAGGCAATTCAGCTTATCAAGCAGGCGGTCACCGATATCCGGCAATACAAGATACGTCCGCGCCCGCTGGATTACACCAACCCGCGGGTAAAGGGAAAGTTGATGCCGTTAATGAAACAGCAGGACAGGCAAATCGACTGGTGGCTGGACGATACGGAAACCGTTATCGGCAAGATTAATGCCGCCGACAGTTTCCCGGGCCTGCTCGATGAGATTTTTGAGGAACCCGCCTATCTCTTCGGCGCAAAACCGGAAACCAAACTGACGGGGACGCCGGGCAGCATTATTGCGCGCAGCAGCGATGCGTATTGTAAGGCCACCATTGACGGCGCGGTGTGGATAAGAATGGCCAAGCGAAAATACGGCACAGAGAAGGAGTGCATTAAGTTACCCGCGAACCAGGTGCTGGATTCCGTGGTGGCGGGCCTGGACCACAAGGTTTTTCTGCCGCCCAGCCAGTCAGGCTCTTACAACGATATCTATTGGCACGAAAAGCGCGGAGTAGGCTATTTATACTTCGACTTTTATAACGGCGCGATGAATACGGAACAGTGCAGGCGCCTTCGGCAGGCTGTCAGAGCGCTCAAAAAGCGGCCGGTGAAAGTCATTGTCCTGATGGGTGGCGAGGATTTCTGGGGCAATGGAATACAGCTAAACTGCATTGAAGCCTCCGGCAATCCGGCTGAGGAATCGTGGCGCAATATACAAGCCATGGACGATCTGGTCGAGGAAATCATTCTCTCTCCCAAACATGTCACTCTTGCGGCGCTGCGTAACAATGCGGGTGCGGGCGGCGCAATTATGCCCCTGGCCTGCGACAAAGTGATATTGCGGGACGGCATCGTTCTGAACCCGCATTACAAGACCATGGGACTTTACGGGTCCGAATACTGGACATACCTTCTGCCGGGACGGGTGGGCGAGTCACGGGCGCGAAAAATCATCGATGATTGCCTGCCCATGCTGGCCATTGAAGCATTTTCACTGGGAGTCGGCGATGAACTGCTCGAGGAAAGTTGGGACAACTACCATGAATATATCGTCGAATATGCCGAAAAGCTGGCGAGCCCCAAAGCCCATCGGCAGCTGCTCGAACAAAAGGCCAAGCGGCGCAAGGCGGATGAAAAAAGCAAGCCATTGGAGCAGTACCGCAAGGAAGAGCTGCATTTCATGCGCGAGAGTTTTTTCGATCCAAAAAGCGTCTACCATCAGGCACGCTACCGGTTCGTGCATAAAAAGGTCGATCCCGGCTGCGTGTTGCGGGTTGCCACGCACAGGAAACAGAGCGAGAAGCAGCCGCCTGCGCTGGAGCTGGCTCCCTGTGCCTAATACCGGAGCGGGGCTAAAGTTGGCCGCCGGTATGCCGATAAACAATGCCGGGATTAATACTAACACTCAACAAGGAAGTGAAAAATGACACCTGCTTACATGAAACTTGTTGGAACCTACGATATCTGGTTCGTAATACTTTCCTATGTCGTATCGGTATTCGGATCGTTTACCGCCCTGGAACTCGCCGGCCGGGTGATTGAAGAAGCACACAAGACGAAACGCCTGCTCTGGATTGTCGCGGCTGCCGTTGCGATGGGAGGGGGTGGTATCTGGTCGATGCATTTCATCGCCATGTTGGCATTCAAGCTGCCGATCCCGGTCAATTATGACATAGCAATGACCGTCGCCTCCCTGGTCGCCGCCATCGTCGTGACCGGTGTCGGCCTGTTCATTGTGACTGGCAAGGATCTCAGCATGAGCCGATTGTGCGCCGCCGGCGTTTTTGTCGGAGTTGGCGTCTGCACGATGCACTACATTGGCATGGAAGCGATGCAAATGGCGGCAACGCTGGAATACGATCCGCTGATATTTGCATTATCCTTCGTCGTCGCAATAGTCGTCGCTACCGTCGGCCTGTTGCTTATGGTTACCATGAGACAGGGTATCCAGAGAGTGATCAGCGCATTCGTAATCGCATTTGCGGTCTCCGGTATGCATTATACCGGTATGTTCGGCACCACCTGCGTGCCGACGTTTTCACCAGGGCAGAACGAAGTGGCTGTCACCATCTCACCCAATATGATGGCCGGCTCAATCGCGGCCGCCACTGCCGGTGTATTGCTGTTATCGTTGCTGCTGAGCTTCACCGCTAAACGCAAAGGCGGCATACCCGCGCCTTCGGTGACCTAGTTCTCAAATTCAAGACCCTACAATGGAGAACGACCGCCTTCCTGGCGGTCGCCCTCCGCGGTTAACTGATTTGAAAATGGAGTTGTTCAGGAAAATCTCTTTGGCGGTCATCTGGCCGGCATTTTTGTTCATCGTGTTGTTTGCGGCCTGGATGCTGGCGCAGCATTACTCGCAGCCTGCTCTTGCCAATGCCGTTTTATACCCGGAAACATCCAGGGAAATCCGGCCCTTCAGATTGATTGACCACAATAACAGAGTTTTTGACAACCAGCGCCTGTTAGGGAAGTGGAGCTTTGTTTTCTTCGGTTATACGCGCTGCCCCGACGTTTGCCCGTTGACATTACAGACACTTGGCCGGGTGGCCGAATTGCTGGAGGAACCGAATAACAACGTGCAATTTATCTTCGTTTCCGTCGACCCGGCACGCGACAGCAATATTCATTTGAAAAATTATGTCGGCTACTTCGATCCGGACTTTGTCGGCGTGACAGGCGAAGAATCCGAGCTTGTCACTTTCAGTAAAGCGTTGGGCGGAGTTTTTGGCCGGGACGACGAGCCGGGTTCCGGCTCATATACCGTGAGTCACTCCGCCCAGCTTTTTCTGATCAACCCGGACGCGGAGCGCTATGCCTTGCTGCCGCATCCGCACCAGGCCGAGGTAATCATCGATGATTTTTATACGATTCGGTCCCATTATGGAGAGGGAGCATAGTTTTCGGCAGGGAAAGGAATCGATACGAAAAGACGAACCGGTTCGGTAACTACAAAATCGAATAGATGTTCAATCGTCGTCATCGTCATCACCATCTCTTCGGCCGCGTGGCCTGCGTTCCGATGCTCCGGGTGGAATCGTGATATTTATGATTCCGATACCGGTATAATTCAAAGCGATGCTCCGGGTGAGTTCAACCGGATCAAGACGGTAAACGTACGGAGGGTTGTAAACAGTTGTCTGGCCGCTGCAATCGTCGGGATCGATTGAGGCGACCATGTCCGAAGAGCCGCCCCGCACCCAGGTGGTATTTTCGAAAATATTGTGTCGTGAATCCCAGTAGCCGGCGGAGCCATTGCCGGAAGACAAAATCGGATTTCGGCTATTCTGAAAATGGTTGTTTTCGATCCGCAAGTGCGCGCCGAGGTGGGAATTGATCCCGCTTTCGGTAATGTTGTTGTAATAATTGTTGTATAAGTGACCGAAGCCGGAAAGAAATCTCGGAGCTTCAGAATTCAGATTTTCAAAACGATTGTGGTGAATGGTTACATACTGGGGCGAGCCGCCGAAACCGCCGAGCTGAACGGCTTCACGATTGTTATGGAAATAATTGTAGGACAAAGTGACAAACTCGACGTCATTCCCGGTTTGGATCAGTTCATCGTGTGCAACAGCCAGCGAACCCCGTAATTCATTGTGATCAAGCCAGATATTGCTGGAAGGGCCTTCGATAATAATGGCATTTCTATCCGAGCCGCTCTCCACTTCATGAATAGCCAGATTGCGAATAACAATATTGCGTGAACGGGTTATACGAAGCCCGACGCCGTTCAGCCTGCCGCGATTGCCGACCCCAAGTATGGAAACATTCCTGACAAAGTAGATATGGATCCGGTTCTCCCGTCCTGTATTGCCGGTTGAAATCGTGCCGTTCACCAGTACGGTCAGCGGCCTGTCAAAATCTTTGTCATTGATTGCGTCCTGCAATTCCCTGCCGGTGTTGACGACCACTATGTCGCCTCCCGTGCCGCCGGTTGTGCCGCCGTTCATGGCGGCGAAGCCGGCCAGTGAAAAGTCCGGTGGTCGATTGCCGGGCCGGTTCTGAGTTGTTCCCGGAGGCCAACAGGAGAAACGCATGGAACCTGAGCCGCTCGATGAGGAGCTTGAGCTGCTGGATGAAGACGAAGATGATGAACTGGACGAGCTGCTGGAGGATGAGCTGGAAGAGGAACTTGAAGAGGAACTTGAAGAACTGCCGGAGCTGGACGAACCGGCGCCGCCGCCCGACGAGGAGCTGCTGGAAGTCGAGCCTGTAGAAGCCGGGTTTCCGGAGTTGCCTGTATCGTTTTCTGTAATCTCAGTTTTGCAACCGGACACAACGGCCAAAAAAATTGCGATTACGACCAGCCTGATATTGCGCATGATGCCTCCGTTGATATCAACGGCAGGAATCAAGCAAATTGTGTTCCTTTCACGGAAACGCCGATAGCATCGGACTAAATGGACGCTTTATGCCCGCATGAACCGTTACTTTAACCCGAAACGGATCAAACTGTATCTACAACATAAGTTTTTAAACCGCAACCGGCGGAGGATGTCAGCGCCGGTAAGTGAAGGAAGTGAGACCTGAATCTTGAAACGTAAAATTATTCGACTGCCCGAACCGCGCCCCAGGCGCGTAAATCTATTCCACCGTCACCGATTTGGCCAGGTTGCGCGGCTGGTCGACGTCGGTCCCGCGCATGACTGCGACATGGTACGCCAGCAGCTGCAAAGGCAGGGTGAAAACAATGGGCGCCATTTCCACCGGGCAGGAAGGCACTTCGATCACCACGATGCCTTCTTCGGATTCGATATCGAACGCCTTGTCCGCGAACACGTAAAGGCA
>DASVCP010000394.1:0-2948 GCA_036381555.1 Gammaproteobacteria bacterium | reverse complement strand
CCATCCTGCTGGTTGAAACTGAAAAAACCGAGGCGTCTGTGCAACAAAAGAGCGTCGCCGTTATGGCCGCAGAGAATACACAGAAAATTGCCTTAACCAAAGAAGATCTCTCATCCCCGAACTGGGAAATGGATTCCTACGAGTTACCTTTGCCGCCACGCGCCGCCGACTCCGCGCCTCTCGTGCCCATGCCTGCCACGAATGAAACATCGGCCAAACCCGACATTGTGGGCGACAACTGGCAATCCTTTGTTGTCAAACCTGGCTTTAACTTCGCTATTATCAGCTCCCGGGCCGGCGTGAATGCCGGTGAAGTCCATTCCCTTATGCAGCTTGGCAAGCCGGTAGAAGCGCTCAAAACCCTGTATCCGAACGATGTTATCAGAATGAATATTCGGCCGGATGGACGCCTGGCAGGCTTGGAATATGAAATTGATAAAACCCGGCGTCTGACAGTCAGTCGGGTCGGCGAAACGCCGGAAGGCAACTCGCTCTTCGAAGCGATGGTCGTGGAAAAACCGGTGGAAATGCGCACCAAGCATGCCACGGGCACCATCAGCGATTCGCTGTTTCTTGCCGCCCGCTCAGCGGGTCTGAGCGACCGCAAAGCCATCGAACTGGCCGGCATTTTCGCCTGGGATATCGATTTTACCCACGAAGTGCGCAAAGGCGACCGTTTCACCGTCGTCTACGAAGAGCAATACCAATCCGGGGAAAAAATCGGCGAGGGCCCGATCGTAGCCGCTGAATTTATCAACCAGAACACGATTTACCGGGCAATTCGCTATTCCGATCCGGAGGGTAACACCGACTATTACACGCCGGACGGCTCACGACTGCGAAAGTCCTTTTTGCGCAACCCCATCAAGCCCGGTCTATTCAGAATATCCTCTCATTTCAACCTCAAACGCAGGCATCCCATTCTGCACAAAATCCGGGCTCATAAAGGGGTTGACTACGCGGCCAGCACCGGGACCCCTATCCGGGCAACCGGCGACGGCAAAATCGTCCACCGGGGGCGCAAAGGCGGGTACGGTAACACCATCATTATTCAACACGGTCAGCGCTACAGCACCTTATATGCCCATCTGTCAAAATTCGCCAAAAACATGAGAGTCGGCCAGCGGGTTAAACAGGGCCAAGTCATCGGTTATGTAGGCGCATCCGGTCTGGCTACCGGCCCTCACTTGCATTATGAGTTTCAGCTGGACGGCGTTCATCGCAATCCACTGACTGTCAAATACCCCAGTGGCGAGCCGGTTCCCGAGCGATACAAACAGGATTTTCTGGCCAAGATTGCGTCACCGGTGGCGCAATTGGATACATTGAACCGGCTGGTGCTGGCGCTGGACGAAAGCGAACAAAGCGCCAATTAGGGCCTCTCTCATCACCGTTTGACAGCTTTCCCCCGCCGGGATCGGTCAAAACAACTAAAGCTTTTTCCCTGCAGGGCCGATAGCTTATCAGGCACATCCGATTTTCAGCAGACTTCGGTAATTGTTCCAAACGAATCACTCAATGGTAAAAAAAAACGGTATTTTGAGCCCGCTTTTCAGGAAAGTGCCCGAACAGGAAATTAAAATGAGCATGCTGACGACAAAGAATATTGCAAAATTGCTCTGCGCTCTTTTGCTTCTGACGGCCCCCGTGCATTTGCATGCTCAAGCATCCGAACAGGCTGGGCCCAGCGTCGTCTTTTTCAACCCCAACCCTCCCGGTAACACCTTTTGGGACATGGTCAGTAACTTTATGCGGGCAGTCGCGGAAGACCTCGACGTAGAGCTCCAAGTAGTGCATTCGAAAGGGAACCCCTACAGCTACAAAAAAGACGGTCTGGAGCTTGTTGAAACGCTTTCCAAAAATGATTATCTGGTTACCGCCTACTTCAGCAGCAGCAGCAGCATCAAATACATTCAGCGTGCCAATGAAAAAGGCATCAAGGTTTTTGTTATTAATACCGGCATTCCGGATGATGAGCGGGAAATAATGGGCGAGCCCAGGGTGAAACTGGCGAATTGGATCGGGCATATGGCGCCCAGCGATTTCCAGGCAGGGTATGAACTGGCGGACATCCTGATCAATAAGGCCATGTTACTCAACCCAGGCACCAATACAGCCATACGCGTAGTGGGTATGGGCGGCGGTACCGACACCATCGTGCCATTACGCCGTAAGGAAGGGTTTGAAAAACGCATCGCCGAGCAACCGAATGTCCGTCTGGATGATTTAATCGATACGGCATGGACCCGGCCGGAAGCAAAAATCACCGCCCGCGAGCTTCTGAACCGGAACCCTGAAGCGCAAGTCGTTTGGACACTCAGCGATCCCGCGGCACTCGGAGTGGTCGACGCGGCCAAAGCAGCCGGCAAAAAGCCGGGGGTTGATATTCTTACAGGCGGCATCGACTGGTCTCCAGACGCAATTGAGGCCGTTGCTGCCGGCGAAATGACCGCCAGCGTTGGCGGGCATTTCTTTGAAGGCGGTTGGGCCTTATTGCTGATTCACGATTACTACCACGGCATAGACTTTATCAATGACCCCGGCAAAACATCAGTAACCAGAATGAGCGCCATTACCGCCGATAATGTACAGGCCTACCTTAAAAGGCTCAGCAGTCCCGATTGGAGTAAAATCGACTTCAAGCAATTCTCGAAGAAATATAACCCCTCATTGCAAAAATATGATTTTTCCCTTGAAGCTCTGCTGAAAGCTTTTGACGACAAATAAAACATAGCCGCACCGCACAACCTTTCCTTACACCAGGTTATAGTCATACCAAATATAACCCTGTTTTTTCAGTTTGATTTGGCCATCTAAAATATGAGCTCCACGGCCCACTTCATCAAAACACCACGATTACCGGTACCGCACCCGTTGTTGATAAAGGAAAACCCCGGAAAATCAAGGCTGCTTCTTTATTAAAATCGTCTTTGACGATATAGTCCCGC
>DASVCP010000393.1:0-6307 GCA_036381555.1 Gammaproteobacteria bacterium | reverse complement strand
GCTTTCTTGCCCTGGGCGGGCACCTTGTACCCCGCGCCGAACGGCTACATCGACGATGCGCTTTTCATCGGCGAACCGGACTGGGACAGCTACGGCGGCGAACGCCTGCGGCTCGGTTACCAATTCGAATATCTCATCAACGACAACTGGTCGATACGGCACAACCTGCGGCACGATGATCTCGAAGGCCATCTGGCCAGCATGTACGCCAACTTCTGGGAGGTGGACGCAGCCGGCAACGGTTATGTCGACGCGACCGGCACGCCGGCAACCAACGGCGAATATCTTAACCGCACCTGGTATATCACCCGCACCGATTCCAAGGTGCTGAATACCGACCTGTTGCTCGAAGGAAAACTGAACGCCGGTACGGTCGAGCACACGCTGTTGCTGGGCATCGACGCCATGCGGTTCGAAGACAATCAACGCACTGCCGATGGCGCCGCGACGCCGTTGAATGTATTTGATCCCGTGTACGGCGGTTTCCCCAAACCGTCGGTGGCGCTCGGCGCGGGCACGCCGCTGGAAACCGATCAAACCGGTTTTATGCTGCAGGACCAGGCCAGATTCGACGACCGCTGGATCGTGGTCGCCGGTTTGCGCCGTGACCATGTCACGGTGGGAATCGAAGGCGCCGCCAACGACGATATCGACGACACCGTGACCACCCGCCGGCTGGGCCTGGTTTACCTGGCCGGCAACGGCTGGGCACCTTACCTCAGTTACAGCGAATCGTTCGAAACCATCAGCGGTTTCGATTCCAACGGCAACCTGTTCGAACCCAAACAGGGCGAGCAGGTCGAGGCCGGCGTCAAGTGGTCGCCGGACAACGGCGCGATCACCGCGACCGCCGCTGTTTACAGCCTGAAAGAGACCAACCGGCCGGTGTTCGACATCGACGATCCCGATCCCACCGATGCGTTCAGCCAGATACAGGCCGGCGAAGTCGAAGTCGACGGTATCGAACTCGATGTAAGCGCCGATTTGCAATCCTGGAGCCTGCTCGCCAGTTACACCTATACCGATGCGAAAATCGTCAAGGGCGATCCCGGCGATCCGTCCGTCGGCAAACAGTTGAGCAGCATACCCGAACGCTCGGCGTCGTTGTGGGCCGTGCATACTTTTTCAAACCACTCTCTACAGGCGGGCGGCGGCGTACGCTACGTCGGCGAGACCCGGGATGGCACCGATCTGATCAGAACACCGGCTAATACCGTGTTCGATGCCATGATTGCCTACGATCTCGGCACGTGGCGCTACGCCCTGAACGTCAACAACCTGTTCGACGAAGAGTACATCGCCATCTGCCTGACCCGCGGCGACTGCTGGTTCGGCACCCGCCGCGAAATCGTCGCGTCGGCCAATTACCATTTTTAAATTCAACAAACGAAAAAGCATGAGACACACAAACATGAAAATCAGGGTTTTAATGTACGCAAGCGTAATCGGTGTGCTGGGCGGCGCGCTGACGATAACCCCCGCCATCGTCAGTGCGCAACCCGGCGACACCATCCCGGAATCGCAAAATGACGCCGTTCGGCTCCAACCCATCGAGGTTGAAGATTCGGCCGAGGGCGCAGCGATGGACGGCCCGGTCCTCGGTTACCGCGCGACGCGCTCCGCCACCGCAACCAAAACCGCCGTGCCGATTCTGCAGACCCCGGCATCGGTACAGGTCGTGAGCCGCGAAGTGCTCGACGATCAACAGGTACTGAATGTCGACCAGGCGGTCAAAAACGTCAGCGGTGTATATGAAAACATCGGCCCCGACGGCAACACCGCCGACAACTTTCTGATTCGCGGCTTTCAGGTCGGCTATTACGGCGGTACGTATCGCGACGGCGTCAAGGACTTCTCGCGTTCACCGGCCGAGGTCGCGGGCCTGGAAAGGATCGAGGTGCTGAAGGGGCCGGCGGCCATTTTGTACGGCCGTATCGAACCGGGCGGCCTGATCAACCGCGTCAGCAAGAAGCCGCTGGCGGAGAGTTTCACGGAAGTGCAACAACAACTCGGCACCGACAGCTTTTTCCGAACAACGCTGGATTCCACCGGCCCGTTGGCCGGCGAATCGGTTTTGTATCGCGTCAACATCACCCGCGACGATTCCGACGGCTTTAAAAAATTCACCCACAACGATCGCTTGTACATTGCGCCGCAAATCACCTGGCTGGCGGGCGATTCGACCGAGATCAACGTCGGCATCGAGTACCTCGACGACGAACGTTCCTGGGCGTTGACCTACGGCACGATCGGCGACGAAAACGGTCCGGTCGATATTCCGATCGAAACCAACCTGCACGAGAAAGACGATATCTACACGCAGGAAAGCATGACTTACCGCTTCAGGTTGACGCACGCTTTCAGCCAGGACTGGCAATTGCGTTCGCAGGTTTCCTACCACGACCGCGAAAGTTTCGCCCGCGGCAGCGGACTCTCGATGGCGGACGCCGACGGCGACTACAGCCGCGACTACTGGGGTTGGAACGACGAGCAGGTGGAAAGCAAGGCAGCCAACCTGGAGTTGCTGGGCAAAGCCGTCACCGGAACGGTTACGCATACATTGTTGATCGGCACCGACTACTTTGAGGAAGACCACAACTCCGGCGGCTGGTCATACGGCGGCACGCCGGTGCTGTCGAATATTCACAACCCGGTTTATGTCGACAATCCGCCGTACCGGCAGGATCGCGCCGTCGACGACTGGTGGTTCTACAACTATCACACCGGTGTCTACATTCAGGACCAGATGGCGTTGTGGGAAGACCGCCTGCACATCATGCTCGGCGCGCGTTACGACAACGCCGAGTATGAAGTGAATTATGAGGGAGCGGGCGGCGCGCCGGAAAACAGCAACACCACCTACCGCGCCGGCGTGCTGTACCAGGCGACCGACCGCTCATCGTATTACGTCAGCTTCGTCGAAGGTTTCGGCGCTCCCCAGTTCGACTGGTCAACCGGCGAGCAGTACGAACCGCAGACATCGGATCAGGTTGAAGTCGGCGCCAAGTACGAGTTCGGCGCCGACGCCTCGCTGACGCTGGCATACTTCGAGTTGGTCAAGGACAACCTGGTGCGCGCCGATCCGCTCGATCCGACCGTAACGATACTGGCCGGCGAAGCGCGCAGCCGCGGCTTTGAAGTCGACCTCAGCGGCAGCCTGACCGACAACCTTAACGCCATTCTCGCTTACGCCTACACCGACACCGAATGGACCAATTCGGCATTCTATCAGGGCGAGTCGTTCGTCGGCGTGCCCGAACACGGCCTGAGTGTCTGGATGACCTATCGCGAAGCGGACTCGCCGTGGAAATTCGGTCTCGGCGCGACTTACCGCAGCGACCGCCGGGGACTCTATGCGGGAGACTATCCGGACCTGGCGCCGTACACGCTGGATGCGTACACGCTGATCGATGCGATGGCGAGTTACGATTTTATCCTGGCGGGTTTGGATGCGAGCGCGCAAGTCAACGTCAGCAACCTGTCCGACGAGCGCTACTACCCGACCACCTATCACGGTTCGATCGACCGCATCGAATTGGGCGTGCCGCGCAGCGTGATTGCATCGTTGAATGTTCATTTCTAGATGAAGCGCGTGAATGCTTGAGCAGACTCAAATAAAGGAATCACTGTCGGCCGCAACGGTTGCGCGGAAAAGCAAACCGCTCTGGCCGCAAGTGCTGTCGCGCGTCCTGGCGGCGATAGTCGGCGGTTATGCGTTGACTTACTGCGTAACCGCCTTTCTGGCCGTTTACCTGCCGATGTCGCCGGTGGATAACGTGTTCGTCTCCGGCATGCTGGCGTTCGCCGTTTATACCGCGCTGGTGATTTACGCGTTCGCCGCAAGCCGGCACGAGCGAGTCTGGTTGCATTACTCGTTAAGCGTCGTCGTCCTGGCCGGGTTGGCTTTTCTGCCCGGCGGCGGATGATACGGGAACCGATAACTCATGAAAGAGCGATTGATACAATCCATGGCCTGGCTGCACACCTGGGGCGGGCTGCTGCCGGGCTGGTTGCTGTTCGTGATTTTCTTTGCCGGCACGCTGTCCTGTTTCGATAAGGAGATCAGTCAGTGGATGCGGCCGTCGACGCACGCGGTTGCGCAAAACGGCGGCGGGTTCTCGTTCGACCGGTCATTGCGTTTAGTCGAAGAGATCGCGCCGGAAACTTCCAGCATCTGGCTGCGCGCGCCGATGGAACGCGACCCGCTGCCCATCATCGGCTGGAACAACGCCGGGCAGGAATTCGATTACCATTACCTGCAAGCCGACGGCGGCACGGTTCTGCAGAACAACACCCGCGGCGGCGACCTGTTTTTCCGCCTGCACTACCGGCTGGACATTCCGAACGACCTGGGCGTTTTCCTGGTCGGCTTCGCCGGCATGTGCATGCTGGTGGCGCTGGTGACCGGCGTCATTATCCATCGGCGCATTTTCAAGGATTTTTTTACCTTCCGTCCCAAAGGCTCAAAGCAGCGCGCCTGGCTGGACGCGCATAACGTCAGCTCGGTGCTGCCGTTGCCGTTTCACCTGGTCATCACCTACACGGGACTGGTGATTTTCTTTCTGACCTATTTTCCCGCCGGCATGCATTCGGCGTTCGGGGGAGACGAAGAGAAGTTTTACAAGGCGGCCGAAGGCGGCTTTCACCGCGAAGCCGGCGGCCGGCCGGCGCCGTTGCACGCGCTCGATCCGCTGGTTGCGCGCGCCGAACAGGAATGGGGCGACGGTCAGAAAGCATTGTGGGTCAATATCGAACATCCGGGCGACAGCAACGCCGTGGTGGTCGTCTGGCGCGCGCAACCGAAAGATGAAATCGCCTGGATCAGCGATGCGGTGTATTTCGACGGCGTCAGCGGCGCCGTTCTGCACCGGCTGGAGCCGGCGGGCATCGGCCACCATATCGAACATTTCCTGTCCGGCCTGCACTTCGCCCAGTTCGGCGGCCAGACAATCCGCTGGCTGTATCTGTTCATGGGCTTGAGTGGCTGCCTGATGATCGCCAGCGGCATGGGGTTCTGGATCGAAAAACGCCGGCAGCGGCATGTGTTGAGCAACGCTGCCGCCGGCTTTTTTCTGGTACGCGGCTTGAATGCCGCCGCGATTACAGGGCTGATTATCGCCTCTGCGGTTTATCTATTGTCAAACCGGTTGCTGCCGGCCGGTGTTGACCATGCCGCATGGGAGTTGGGGCTGTTTTATTTTTCCTGGATAGCGGCATCACTGCACGCCTTGGCCAGGGCGAAATCACAACGTCTCTGGACTGAGCAACTGTGGACGGCAGCTATCTTGTGGGGTTCGATTCCGCTGATCAACTTACTGACGACCGACAACAGTCATTTGCTGGCCACGTTGCCGGCCGGCCAGTGGTCGCTGGCCGGCGTCGATCTGATGGCGATACTGTTCGGCCTGTCGCTCGGCGCGGTTGCCTGGAAACTGCGGCATAAAAAAATGCATGAGCTCGAGTCTGCCGGCGCGGGCGTGTTACTGGCGCCCCGGGAGCGGCAAAGTTAATGTTGCTGCTGGCACTGTCGTTGACTTACAGCGCGTATACGCTGCTGTGCCTGTCGATGCCGAAACATTACCGGCACGTGACCGGCGCCGCCGCGGACCATCGCCGTTCACGCCGGCTGTTTCGTGTCGGCGGCTGGCTGCTGATCGCGTTGTCGTTTGCGTCATGCGTGCAGGCCGCCGGCTGGCAGTTCGGCCCGGTGCAGTGGGTCGGGTTGCTGGCGGCGGCCGGTGTGCTGCTGGTTTTCCTGTTGCCCTATAAACCGAAAACCGCCGCCGGTCTGGCGGTTGTCGCGCCGCTCGGCGCGCTGCTTGTTTATTGGATTTGAATGTTAACGGTGAAGGTGATGATGAATTTCAGAAAAAAACTGAGCGGTATAGTGATCGTTTGTTTGTTGTTGGTTCTGCCGGCGATGGCATGGTCGCAACCGGAAAGCGCGGCTGGAGAGGCTTCCGTAAGCGGAATGAATACCGGTGATGCGCCGGCCGGCAAAGTAACGAACACTGAAAGCAACACGGCTTCGGAACCGGCGGCGAACATGCAACCGGTCACCGCGCAACCTCACGTGCAATCGACCGGCGGCAAGGTTGAGTTGAAGTTCGCCGCCTCGGAAATCATTCGCGCCGGCGGTCCGGTGCTGCTGATATTGCTGGCCATGTCGATCGTCGGCCTGTCGGTCGTTTTATTAAAACTGTGGCAGTTCCTGCGGCTGCGCCAAAAGGATCAGCGGCGCATCGAGCTGGCGATACGGGACTGGCATCACGGCGAGAAAAAGCAGGCATTACATTCCTTGCAGGGC
>DASVCP010000392.1:0-2324 GCA_036381555.1 Gammaproteobacteria bacterium | reverse complement strand
TCTACTTGACACGACGGACCGGGAGCGGGCCTTGGTTATCGGCGCCGGCCGCGCCGGCGATCTGCTGATCCGGGATTTGCAGGAGCACGGTCCGTTTACGGCCGTGGGTTTGGTGGATGACAGTCCCGCCAAGCAGGGTACCGAACTGCACGGTGTCAGGGTGGTCGGCAAGGTGCCGGATTTGCCGGATTTGGTACGCTCCCTGGACGTCAAGGTGGTGTTGATCGCCATGCCGTCCGCGCCCAGGGCGATCATGGACGAGATTGTCAGGGTCTGCGCCGAGTGCAAGGTGATTTGCCGCACCTTGCCGTCGCTGATAGAGCTGGCGAACGGCCATGTCGAAGTGTCGCGGTTGCGGCCGGTGACGGTGGAGGATTTGCTGGGTCGTGAACCCGTGAAGCTGGACGAGCTGGCGATCGGCGCGTTTGTCACCGGCAAGTGCGTGGCGGTGACGGGCGGCGGCGGTTCCATCGGTTCCGAGTTGTGCCGCCAGGTGCTGGCGCATAACCCGTCGATGCTGGTGGTGATCGACAGCAGCGAGTTCAACTTGTATTCGATCGAGGGTGAGTTGCGCCGGAAATTCTCCGGTAAACGAATTGTGCCTGTATTGGCCGATATCCGGGTGCGGGAAGCGATCGAAAACGTGTTTTCGAAGTATAGACCTCACGTCGTCTTTAACGCGGCGGCTTACAAGCACGTGCCGATGGTCGAGGAGAATATCATCGAAGGCATCCGCAACAACGTCTTCGGCACCAAGGTGGTGGCCGATGCCGCGGTGAAGTACGGCGTGGCGGCGTTTGTTCAGGTCTCCACCGACAAGACGGTCAACCCCACCAATATCATGGGCGCGAGCAAGCGGATTGCCGAGATTTACTGCCAGACCCTCAACAGCCGCGTCGAGACGCATTTCATCACGACCCGTTTCGGCAATGTGCTGGGCTCGGCGGGTTCGGTGGTGCCGTTGTTCGAAAAACAGATTAAGGAAGGCGGACCGGTGACGGTCACCCATCCGGACATCACCCGCTTTTTTATGACCATACCCGAAGCCGCCTCGCTGATATTGCAGGCCGGTTCCATGGGCAAAGGCGGCGAGATTTACGTGCTCGACATGGGCGAGCCGGTGAGGATTCTCGACCTGGCGGAAAACATGATCCGCCTGTCCGGTTTCGAGCCGGGGCAGGATATCCGCATCGAATACATCGGCCTGCGCCCTGGCGAGAAGATGCACGAGGAACTGTTCTACAGCAAGGAGGAACTGGTGGGCACCGGCCATCCCAAGCTGATGCTGGCCAACTGCATCGCGGGCGAATGGGGTATGTTGCAGAACGAACTACAGGAACTGCAGAAGGCGGTCGAGCGTTTCGATGAAAAAGCCGTTTTACTGAGCGTGCAGCGTATCGTGCCCGAGTTCACTCGCAACCTGCCGCCGCAGCCGCAGAAGGCCGAGGTTATTCATTTGACGGGGGTGGGTTAAACGCTCCTATCCGCAGATTTACACAGATAAGCGCGGATTAACCTCTCGGGCTCTAAAAGAAGATCGATTGTTTACACCAAAGTCAATGTAATAAAACAGGGGGCTTTTAAAAATGAAAAGCGTTTCAATTCTACTGGCATTGCTGCTTTTATCGACAACCTCGTTCGCTGAGCCGACTTGGCACGTGTCGAAAGTTACTAACGTTTACCCTACCAGCACTGGGGATTTTATAATCGTTTTTGAGAATTCTAGCGCTGCTTGCAGCAGGGCAGATAACTATTTCTATGTGGAAGCCGGTCAGAATGGAGTGACCCCGGAGGGCCGCGATAAAATGTTCAGCGTTGTTTTATCGGCCGCCCTGGCGGGGAAAGACATAACCGTTAATTTTGATTCAAGCAGCGCCAAGTGCAATGTAAACAGACTTCATATTCGGATCTGATTCAAGTCGCGGCAGATTGGAGACTTGTTTTAGGGGTTACCGTACCTTGAACTTGTCTTGTACAACCTGACCTGTCCCGCTCAACTTTCCGACGGTTAGCCAGAGGGTTCACTTTTTCTTTCCTTCATGACTCTACTTCCAGCCAGTCCAGCTTATTTCCGAAGATCTATGCTGGTTGCGAAGCAGTATTCACCGGCGGGGCCTTTATCTATTACAACACCGACTTTACTGCCTGAATGAAAAGCGGATAAGGCGACAGAAAACGCGTTTTTCATCAAATCGGGCTGAATGTATTCCGATTTGAAGTAGGCATAGGTATGTTTGCAGTCTTCCAGGCTGGATGGGGCGCTGAACGTAATGATAAATCCTCCATCCTGAGCATTTGGCCAGACTCTGTTAATGGTCCCCAAA
>DASVCP010000391.1:0-9993 GCA_036381555.1 Gammaproteobacteria bacterium | reverse complement strand
AATAATCTAATCCGCCAATTTTGACGAATTAAGGCCAATAATCACGATTTTTCGCCATAATTGACGAGCCATATATAAAACATACCTCGCCATTAATGGCGAGATATGCGAAGATTGGCCGTTAATTCGTCAAAAATTGCGACCTATGAAAATCACTGAGCTGTTGACGGACGAGGCCATTCTGGCCGAATTCGGGGAGCGGTTGGCGCGCCGGCGGATCGATTTGCGCTTGACCCAGGCGGAACTGGCCGAGCAGGCCGGGGTTTCCAAGCGAACCGTGGAACGGGCCGAGGCGGGCGCGTCGACGCAAATGGTAAATATCATCCGGATTTTCCGGGTGCTGGAGCTTTTGCCCGGGCTGGACGGCTTGATTCCCGAAGCCGGCCCGCGACCAATGGATTTGTTGAAGCTGAAAGGCAAAACCCGGCAGCGTGCCTCGCGTCACCGCCCGGGCGCGGATAAGAAATGGTCGTGGGAGGATGACGGGCTATGAGTACGGTCGCCGAAGTGAAGCTCTGGGGCCGCACCATCGGCGCGGTCTCGCTGGAGGACGGTGGCGAGGTGGCCGATTTCGAATACGATCCGGCCTTTGCGCAAAGCGGCATCGAGGTTTCGCCGCTGACAATGCCGCTGTCCAACCGGGTTTACCGTTTTCCGGAGTTATCCAGGGAAACGTTTCACGGGCTGCCCGGCCTGCTGGCCGATTCGTTGCCGGACAAGTTCGGCAATGTCCTCATCGATGCCTGGCTGGCCACCCAGGGCCGGTCGCCGGACTCCTTCAATGCCGTGGAACGGCTGTGCTATATCGGCGCGCGCGGCATGGGCGCGCTGGAGTTTGCGCCCGCCCTGGGGCCGGCCGCCGGGCGGGCGACCCGTATCCGGATCGACAGGCTGGTCGAACTGGCCTCCGAAGTGCTGACCCACCGCAATCACCTCACGGCGTCATTTGCCGATGAGCACCGGGAAGACTCGCTGAAAGACATTCTGCGGGTGGGCACCTCGGCGGGCGGCGCCCGTGCCAAGGCGGTGATTGCCTGGAATCCCTCCACTCATGAGGTACGTTCGGGGCAGGTGGACGCCGGCGATGGCTTTGAATACTGGTTGCTCAAGTTCGACGGCGTTCAGGGGAACAAGGACAAGGAACTCGACGATCCCCAGGGTTACGGGGCGATCGAATATGCATACAGCAAAATGGCGGCCGATGCGGGAATCGCGATGAGCCAATGCCGGTTACTTGAGGAAAACGGCCGGCGGCATTTTATGACCCGTCGCTTTGACCGGCTTCCCGGCGGCGCCAAGTTGCACCTGCAGTCGCTTTGCGCGCTGGCGCACTACGATTTCAACATGGCCGGCGCCTATGCGTACGAGCAGGCGCTGCTCGTTATCCGGCGGCTCGGGTTGTCGATGAGCACGATCGAGGAGCAGTTCCGCCGCATGGCGTTCAATATTATCGGGCGCAACCAGGACGACCATGTCAAAAACATCGCCTTTATAATGGATAAATCCGGCAGCTGGTCGTTGTCGCCCGCCTTCGACGTGACCTACAGCTACAACCCCTCGGGTGTCTGGACCTCCCGCCATCAGATGACGCTCAACGGCAAACGCGACAACTTTACGCTGGACGATTTCCGCGAATGCGCCAAAACCGTCTCCATGAAACGGGGGCGCGCCGAGGCCATCGTGCACGAAGTGCATGACGCGGTGTCGCGCTGGCGGAATTACGCCGATGAAGTCGGTGTGCCGGCCGCGTGGCGGGACCGGATTCAGGATACGCTGCGGCTCGAAGGATTTTATCGCCCAAGTTAAGGGCGATCAGGCCTGACCGGTAGCCGGAATTTCCATGTTGAATCCTGGTAAACTGCGACAAAAGAATATATCTTCCCCGGCTGTCATCCGGACGCAATTGAGAATCCCGTAATGAATTCCAGAAAGAAAAGAATCAAGAAATTCCGGGCCGCAATCCGAAAATTATTTCCCGGTGTGATGGTCCTGGTGAAAGGGCTGGCCCTGACGTATTCCCGCCGGTCTTTTCTGAGAAAATCCGGTTACATAAGATCCGTCAGGACCAAACTTCCATGCCGCCCGGACGGAAGCCCGCTGCCGTGGATGAATTACGCCATGATTGCGTTTCTGGAAGACAGGTTAACAGGGACCAGGAGTTGTTCGAGTACGGCAGCGGCAACTCGACGATGTTTTTTGCCGGGCGGGTGGGCAGTGTGATCTCGGTGGAAACCGATCCCAAGTGGTACGACTATTTTGTCGACAAGGTCCCGGAGAACGTAACCCTGTTGCCCGGCTTCCCTTTCGACAGGCAAACCTATTCCCGGATAATTGATAAACAGAATAAAAAGTTTGACGTGGTGGTCGTCGATGCCGAAGAGCGGAACGATTGTCTGTTCAACGTGGAGAGTTCGCTGTCGGATCGCGGAGTCGTTATTCTGGACGATACCCAGGGTCCCGTCACCGAGCCGGGCATAAGGCATTTGTTGGACAGAGGCTTCAAACGATTGGATTTTGAGGGACTCAAGCCGGGAGGGATACGCGCCTATCGCACAACGGTTTTTTACAAGAGCGGTAACTGTTTCGGTATTTGAGCGTTATGGAACGCAAACGAAAAATCCTGCCGCCCGTTTACCTTCTGCTGACGCTGGCCCTGATGACGGGCTTTCATTTTCTAGCGCCGATCGCCGTGTTTATTCCGGCTCCCGTTTCCTACGCGGGGGCCGTGCTTGTGGTTCTCGGTATTACCGTTGCATCCATCGCCGCCTGGAGTTTTCACAAAGCCGGTACGCCGGTGATTCCGTTCGAGCCGTCGACGGCGCTGGTCACCGGCGGGCTGTATAAATACACGCGCAATCCGATGTACCTGGGCATGCTGCTGTTGCTGATCGGTATTGCCGTCCTGTTCGGCAGTCTCGGTCCATGGCTGCCGATTCCGTTTTTCATCTGGGTCATCCAGGCGAATTTTATTTGCGGCGAGGAGCGGTTTCTGGAATCGATTTTCGGCGAGCGTTACCTGGAGTACAAACGTAAAGTCAGGCGCTGGCTGTAACGGTTAATCGTCAACGTTCATCCTGTTTTCCGGAGAATATCCATTTACCGAGAATTCTGTCCGGCCGGTAGCGGTTAGCCTGTCTTTTGCTCAGTTGCCGGCTCCAGCCCACCCGCTTTGCCGGGTTTGCGCCTTTTCCCGTGTTGCCGTATTCGGCATAAAAAACACTCTTTTCCGCCTCCGGTTTGGACCAGTTATGCCAACCTTCCGGCCGGATATGGGCATCCATTTCGGTGTGGATGAAAACCGTTCTGGCGAACGGCCGCCACGGCCGGCCGAGGTAAACGTTGTTTATGCCTTCATCGGCCGTTAAGCGGCAACCGATGAAGACGAAACCGTATTCGATGCCTTCGGGCGTGGAAGCGGCGGTTATGTAGGAGTCGGCCTTGGAGTGAATCCGGCAGTTTTCAAACACCGCCGTGGCGCGGCCGAAGATAAAGTCGGTCGTACCTTCTATATAACAGTTTTTGAAATACTTCCGCTTGCCTGCGCCCGTCAGGTACAACGAGTCCTGGTTGCCGATGACATTGACGTTGTCGAAATATGCGCGATCGGCGTTGACGGCCAGGGCGACAGCCTGATCTGACGGTCCGGCCGAATTTTTCACGGTGAGGTTTTCCATACTGAAATCGTCGCCGTCCACCTGCACGGTCGCCGTATGGAACGTGCTGTTTCCGCCGCGGCCGATTTTCCTGAAATGATCGTTGTAAACAATGATGGTTCTTCCCCGGTTTTCCCCGACCAGCGACAGCGAGGTGTTCCATTCGTGCACTTTCACTTTTTCGCGGTAAACGCCGCTTTTGATGAACAGGGTGATTCGCTTGCCGGGAAAAGCCTTGCTGCTGTCGATGGCTTCCTGAATGCCGGTAAAGTCTCCGCTACCGTCCGCGGCCACCACGCTGTGATAGTCGATCTGCTCCGGCCACGCGGGTGAGGTCAACGCGAGCAGCAAGATCGGAAAGAGATTTTTCATTTTTACCGGCCTGTAATGAATAATGCCGTAATTTTTTAGCATTTCACCGCGCATTTTACTATGCGTGCAGCGGACGTAAGATTTGGCCGCCAGGGAAACAGGCGCGGGGCTGGCTTTTGGGGAAATAAGTGTTATGCTTTTGACTATAAAAAACAATAGCCGGGCGGTTGTATGGCGGGATCCGACTTGTTTCTAATCTGGTTCATCGGCGGCGTGGTGCTGATGGTGCTGGAATTCGTGTTGCCGGGCGGCATCGTGTTCTTTCTGGGGCTGGGCGCGACGCTGGTCGCGCTGTTATTGCATCTGGGCCTGATCGACGGCTGGGTGCAGGCGTTCACCACCTGGTTTATCGGTTCCCTGGCGCTGTTGTTCGGCCTGCGCGGCGTGGTGCAGAAAATCATCCCCGCCCAGGTGGAGCGCGGCGGCACAGACGAGGATCTGGATGCCTATAATAAAGTTGCCACGGTCGCCGAGCGCATCCCGGCCGACGGCGTGGGGCGTATCAGTTTCCGTGGCAGCACCTGGGCGGCGCGAAATTATCACGGTGACCGGGACCTGGAGCCGGGAACCGACGTGCGTATCATCTTCCGCGACAATCTGGAGTGGATGGTGGAGGCCGTTGAAGGGCGAAACAACGAAGAAAATCAAACCTAGGAGAACATGATGCTTACGGTAATAACCATAGCCGCTTTATTGATGGGCGTGATTATCTGGAACCTGATGATCATCGTGCCGATGAGACTGAATTGCGTGCTTGAACGCTTCGGTAACTTCCGCAAAGTGTTGCAGCCCGGCTTCCATTTGCTGGTGCCGTTCCTGGACAAGGTCGCCTATCGTCACGATATGCGCGAGCAGGCGCTCGACATTCCGGCGCAGAGTTGCATTACCAAAGACAATATTCAGGTTTCGGTCGACGGGCTGGTGTATCTGAAGGTCATGGATGCGCAGAGAGCCAGCTACGGCATCGGCGATTACCGCCTGGCCAGTATCAACCTGGCGCAGACCACCATGCGTTCGGAAATCGGCAAGTTGACGCTGGGCGATACGTTTCACGAGCGCGAGAGATTGAACGAATCGATCGTGCGCGAAATCGACAAGGCGTCCGATCCGTGGGGTATCAAGGTATTGCGCTACGAAATTCGCAACATCTCGCCGTCAAAGCATGTCGTCCACACGCTGGAGAAGCAAATGGAGGCCGAGCGCGCCAAGCGGGCCGAGATCACGCTGGCGACGGCGGAAAAGGAATCGAAAATCCTGATCTCGGAAGGTTTCCGGCAGGAAGCCATCAATATTTCCGAGGGCGAGAAGCAGAAGCGTATCAACGAGGCCATCGGCCGGGCCAAGGAAATCGAGATACTGGCCGAGGCGTCGGCCGAAGGGCTGCAGCGGGTGGCGAAGGCGATACAGAAACCGGGCGGCGAGGCTGCGGTGAAAATGCGGCTGGTCGAGGATTTCATCGGCCGCATGGGTGAGGTCCTGAACGGCGCGGACGTTTCCGTGTTGCCCGCCGATCTCGCCAACCTGAAAGGCATACTCGCATCGTTGAACCAGAACCTGGCGGCCGGTCAGGGAGGAGCGGGCAAATGAACGAAAGTCTGAATTCGGGTTTGAGCGTGTTCGATATGTTCAACCTGGCCGTATGGGGCACGATTTTCCTGATCGTGATCGTGCAACTGTTCCGTTCCATTCGCATCGTGTCCACGCGCACCGTGCTGATCGTCGAGCGGCTGGGGAAATATAGTGCGACGCTGGGTCCCGGTTTCCATGTGTTGATGCCGTTCATCGACAAGGTGACCGCCATGCAGGACCTGCGCGAGGAAACCATCGACGTGCCGCCGCAGGAATGTTTTTCCAAGGACGAGGTGCAACTGGAGGTCGACGGCGTGATTTACATGTCGGTTTCCGACCCGGTGAAAGCGACCTACGGCGTAATGGACTACCGTTTTGCCGCCACCCAGTTGGCGCAGACCACGACCCGTTCGGTGATCGGCACACTGGAGCTGGACAAAACCTTCGAGGAACGCGACATGATCAGCCAGGCGGTGGTCGATACGTTGAACAATGCCGGCGAAAGCTGGGGCGTGCATGTGCATCGTTATGAAATCAAGAACATCAAGCCGCCCAACACCGTGCAGAACGCCATGGAGAAGCAGGTCACGGCAGAACGCGAACGCCGCGCCATTCTCGCCAAAGCGGAAGGCGACAAGCAAAGCCGCATCAACACTTCGGAAGGCACAATGCGCGAGTTGATCAACCTGTCGGAAGGCGAACGGCAGCGCCTGATCAACGAGGCCGAGGGTAAGGCCGCGGAAATCCTGGCGCTGGCCACCGCCACCGCCAACTCCATCGAAAAAATCGGTAACGCACTGGTGCAGGAAGGCGGCGAGCAGGCGATCAAGCTGAATCTGTCGGAAAAGTTTATCGACAATATCGGTTACCTGGCGGACGCGCAGACTTCGGTGATATTCCCGGCGGACCTGACCAACATGAACCGGTTGCTGGAAGCGCTGGATTTGCGCATCAAGGGCAAGGCCTGATGTTTTTTCCGGCATCCAAATGCAACTTCCCGGTGCGCGGCCGTTTGCTGCGCATCGGCTTGTGCTGGGCGATGCTGATGGCCGGCAGCTGGAGCGCGGTGCACGGCGACAATCCGGCAGGGCAGTCTCCGGTATACCAGGTGAACATTGATTCAACGATCAATCCGGGCGCGCTCGGCCTGCTTGAGCATGCGATCAGGACCGCGGAAGCGAATCAGGCGGCGGCACTGATTGTTCGTATCGACACGCCCGGCGGACTGCTCAGCACCACCCGCGACATGGTGAGCGCGATCTCGCAATCCAGAGTGCCGGTGATCGGTTATGTCGGCCCGTCCGGCGCCAACGCCGGTTCGGCCGGCGCTTTTATCCTGCTGGCCACGCACGTTGCCGTGATGAACACCGGCACCAATCTGGGCGCATCGTCGCCGGTGACGGGTGACGGCGGCGAGATTGAAGGCACGATGGGTAAAAAAGTCATGAACGACAGCAAGGCCTTCATGCGCAGCATCGCCGCCTGGCATGGCCGCAACGCCGAAGTCGCCGAAGGTTTTGTTTCCGAGGCGCACAGTTTGACCGCGCAGGAAGCCAAGGAACAGAACGTTATCGACCTGGTGATCGAGGACACGGATCAACTGCTCGCGGCGGTAAACGGCCGGGAAATCAATTTTCATGGCGAACGGGTTACGTTGGACATTCAGGAAAATCAAACACGGCTTGTTAAGCCGCGGCTGGTCGATCGCCTGCTGTTGCACATCGCGCATCCCCAGATTGCGCACATGCTGATTTCATTGGGCATGCTGGGTATTTACGTGGAGATCCTCAGCCCCGGGCTGGCGTTTCCCGGCATCTTCGGTGCGATCGCCGTGATCCTGGGGCTGGTGGCCGTGCAGACACTGCCGGTTAATCTGGGATTCCTGCTGCTGTTGTTCCTGGGAATAGCGCTGATCGTGGCCGAATACTTTGTCGCCGGTTTCGGGGTGCTGGGCATCGGCGGCGCGATTGCGTTTATCCTCGGCAGTTTCAACCTGTTCGACACATCGATGTCAACGGGCGATCATCGGGGCGCCATCCTGTCGATCAGCATTGCCATCAGCGTCGTCATGGTGCTGACCACGTTTCTGATTACGCGCAGCATCATCAGCGACCCGCGCGGCAGGCAGAAGCAATTGAGGGGCAAAACCGGCGAGGCGATGGTCAGTTTCGACAGCCAGGGTTACGTGCTGGTGGGCGAGCAGCGTTGGCCGGCCGAAACGCTCGAGCCCTTGCGCCATGGCGACAGGATTGTCGTGATCAAAACAGACGAGACTGGACGGTTAACCGTCAGGAAAGCGGAAAGCTGATAAAAGGTGAACTTTCTTATCCGCTGGGCTTTTTATTGTTACTCCTGATTACTCGCCGGCTTGCGCCGTTTGCCGATATTCTTTTTAAAACGGTGGCGTTGCTTGGCTTTGTCATCCGGTTTGCTTTTACTTTTCGGCTTGGCTTTTGATTTTCTTTTCGATTTCGGCGGTCCTGCGGCCTTGCCCGATTTCTTGATTTTTTCGGGACCGTGGTACCGGCCTTCGAGTTCTTCGATGGTCCGAGGCGTGAAACGCTGCCGCAGGTAACGTTCGATGCCTGCCTTTATGTTCCATTCGTCATGACTGACCAGCGAAATCGCCAGGCCTTTTTTGCCGGCACGGCCGGTGCGGCCGATGCGATGCACATAGTCATGACCGTTGCGCGGCATTTCGAAATTCACCACCAGGTTAACGCCTTCCACATCGAGTCCGCGTGCCGCCACGTCAGTGGCGACCAGTACCCTGATCCGACCCTCATGCAGGCGTTGCATCACCTGGTTGCGCTGTGCCTGGTCCATGTCACCGTGCAGTACTCCGGTGCGGATACCACGGTTCTTGAGTTCCTCGCCCAGATTGCCGGACAGGGCTTTGGTGTTGGTGAAAACCAGGGCTTTATCGAACCGTTCGTGTTCGAGCAGCCAGCATAGTAACTGCGCTTTGTGTCCGGGATTGTCGGCCAGTATCACCTGTTGTTTGATGTCACCGTGCTTGTCCTGAATCCGGTTGAGCGTAAGTACGGCGGGGTCCTTCAGTATGCTTTTCGCCACGGCGCGTATGCCTTCATGATTCAGGGTGGCGGAGAACAACAGCGTTTGCCGTAGTTCATTGCAGTACGACGCAATATGCAGCACGTCTTCACTGAACCCCATGTCCAGCATCCGGTCGGCTTCGTCGAGGATCAGGACTTCAAGATCGGCAAGAAAGGCCGAGCCGCCGTCCAGGTGTGCGCGCATGCGGCCGGGTGTGGCGATGATGATTTCGGGATTCTTGCGTAACAACGACAACTGCTTTTTGAAATCCTCGCCGCCGATAATGAGTCCCGCTTTAAAGTCGGTGTAGCTGGCCAGCGACATGCAGTGATCCAGTATCTGGTGGGCAAGCTCCCGCGTCGGCGCCAGAATAAGCGCCCGTGTGCCGGTTTTCGGGTCAGGTTGAGTGAGCAACCGCTGGAGCGTGGGCAGCAGGAAGGCGATGGTTTTGCCGCTGCCGGTCTCCGCGCTAACCAGCAGGTCCTTGTGTTGCAAGGCCGGTGGAATGGCTTTGCGTTGCACGGGCGTGGGCTGGGTAATCGCCAGCCGGGCCAGCGCTTGTAGCAGCATGGGATTCAGGGGCAGGGCATTAAACACGGTAGGGTACTGTTCTTGGTGGGGATGGCCGCGCATTTTAGCAAAGAGAGCATTTTTAATCGATCAACTGTTGAAGGTCTGCCTCAGATGGTTCCTTAAGGCTTGTCTGGCGGCACGGTCTACGTATGAAAATATTTCATCCAGCTGCGTTTTTCCGTCACGTTTGTTGTGTCCTCTCAGTTTTTTGAGTTCGAACCTTATGTTGTCCTGCATTCGATAAAAGGTCTGATACAGGCGGTCGTGCTTAAGCCTTTTATTTCCTCTGCCGGCAAAGTCCGATAGTTCCAGCGCCGTTCTGCGCTTTGGCAGCTCAATGACACCTTGAGAGTCCGTATATACGGTAACCTTGTTTATCAATGCGCTTGCCGGCTGTTGCAGCGTTAAATCCTGCAGCGCACACAGTATCGTTTCAATTTCCAATTGTGTTGACGATGTCGATGAGAACTGTTTTACCTTGAGCTTTTCCTTTAGCGTATTTTCCGTAAGGATGGTGTTCATATCGGCATCGGTAATGACAAGGTAAGCACCGAACCCCGTTTTCAGTTGCGGATCGGCACTGGCATCCGAGAAGATCAACATATTCATGGGTGCTTTCTTTTATGGCGGGAGATAAACCGGTCCAATTCGTTGGCGAACATCCGGCGCTCAGCCAGGCTTAGGGCCGCGGGGCCCCCGGTGTCGATACCGCTGGCGCGGAGCGTGTCCATAAAGTCGCGCATATTCAACCGGGTTTTGACGTTTTCCG
>DASVCP010000390.1:0-4105 GCA_036381555.1 Gammaproteobacteria bacterium | reverse complement strand
TGGATGATATATCGCATCGTCAAGGGCTGGCTGTATCTCAACGATAACAAACCTTTATACGTTGCATAAATGAGGCAGGGCGGCGGTGAGTAATTGTATGCATACGGGATAAGCAAGGGATGGCGGGCTGTAACCCAAAAGCAATCGTGCAAGCCTGGGTAAGCGCCTTTAACCAGGCTGATGTCAACAGGCTCACCGCTTTATATGCGCCGGATGCCGTGAATCATCAGGTTGCGGAAGAGCCGGTAACAGGCCGCGAAGCGATTCGGCGGATGTTTGAAAAGGAATTTGCGGCGGCTGAAATGGTATGCATTGTTGAGAATCTGTTCGAAGACGGTGATTGGGCCATTCTGGAGTGGCGGGATCCGCTTGGGTTGCGTGGATGCGGTTTTTTCCATGTCGTTGAGGGCAAGATACATTTTCAGCGAGGCTACTGGGACAAACTGAGTTTCCTGAGACTACATGGGTTGCCGTTGCCGGCAGAGAATTAAGACGGTGAAATTTAAACCGTGAATCCCGGGGCGTTTGGTAGGGTGGGCACTGCCCACCGGCGGCTTAAAGCGCGACGGCGGATTATCGCTTATAGTTTGGTAGGGTGGGCCCGCCCACTGATGACTTAAAGCGCACGGTGCAACCCATATTCGTCATGATTGATTTTGCAGGGTGCGGGTGATGTACACCGAAATTAATACGATGAAGGGGGTTGTTGTCTGCGGTGCTCGGATCGGGACGCACGCATTGCACGTCGGCATATAAAAAGCCATGCTTTTAATTGAATGGACTAAACGTTAAAGGAGAAGCCGGCATGGCGGGATATTTGATCAACATCGAGCTGAAGTCGCTGGAAAACGAGTATTTTCGTGAGGTGCTGTTCACCGGCCCGCATAGCCAGTTGGTGGTGATGGCGTTGAAGCCCGCTGAGGACATCGGCCTCGAAACGCACGGCGACGTGGACCAGTTCATTCGTATTGAGTCCGGGCACGGAATGGTCGTACTCGATGAAGAAGAACATACCCTTGGCAACGGAGCGGCGGTTGTTATTCCCGCCGGCACACGCCACAACATTGTTAACACTTCGAAAACCGAATTTCTGAAGCTTTACACCGTTTACTCGCCTCCCGAACATCCGCAGGGAACGGTTCATAAAACCAAGGCTGAAGCGATGACTTATGAAAGGGAGCTTAACCCGATGCCCGAAGGGCTTGAGTAGTTGCCACAGTTGATCTGTGACAGTTGATTGATTATGGGTCTCACGCAAAGACGCAAAGGTAAATAGATATGGATGCAAAGTGTGCTGATTTCTGTAATGAACCGGGAAGCCAAGGTAAATAAACCGGTATTTTTAACGGGTTATTTTATTCTGGCATTTTTTATGGAAGATTTATTTTGTCCGTTGTTAAGATTTTTTTCGCGCCAACGTGCATGGATGCACTAATGCCGCGAAGGCAGGGCAGATTTTTGCTCCTGCAAAATCTGCATTTCCGCCTTCCGTGGCGGTCAAGCCGAGAGCGGTATTCGCGTGAGAAGAATTGGCAGTAGAAGATAGGCTAACATGAAACAGGAGATCAGGATCAAACGCGTTTATGACAAACCCGCCAAACAGGACGGCCGCCGCATCCTGGTGGACCGACTCTGGCCGCGCGGGTTGACCAAGGAAAAGGCGAAAATCGATCTGTGGTTCAAGGACATTGCGCCGAGCCCTGAACTGCGCAAGTGGTTCGGCCACGACCCGGACAAGTGGCCGGAATTCAAAAAACGCTACCTTGCCGAACTCAAGCGCAACCGCGAGGCGGTCAAGCTCTTAAAGCAGGAGTTGGAGCAGGGACCGGCCACGCTGGTTTATGGAGCGAAGGACGAAGAACATAACGCGGCGGTGGTGTTGAAGGAAAACAGTCGACTGTTTTATCAAAGGAAATAAGAATATGAGTATTGAAGCATCAAAGTATGAAAGCAGCCTGCACTTTAAATACTTCTATGCTTTTATACTTTTATTCTGCCTTCTCTCTACTTAATATACTTGTATACTTTCAATCCGCTTTCTCTCTGCGTTCTCTTTGGTAAAAACTGTTTAAGCACATAGAAAACCATAATGTTTAACTGGTTCAAACGCCGCCGGCGTGAACGTTTGCGCGCCATGCCGTTGCCTGCCGAATGGTGTGCTTTCATTGTCCGCAACATTCCCTATATCTCGCTGCTGCCGACGCCGGACCGTCAGGAACTCGAAGGGCATGTGCAGGTGCTGCTGGCAGAGAAGAAATTCGCCGGTTGCGCCGGTCTTGAGATCACCGACGAAATCCGCGTCACTATCGCCGCGCAGGCCGCGCTGCTGTTGTTGCATCGCGAGACCGATTATTTTCCGTTGATGCGGACCATCCTGGTGTATCCCGACCGTTTCATGGTCAAGCACAGTATCGAGCAGGAGGACGGCACGGTCGTGGAGGAGGAAGTCGAACAGTCGGGCGAGTCCTGGCCGGGCGGACCGGTGGTGCTGTCGTGGCAGGATGTGCTGGAAAGCGCCGCCGAGCCGCATGACGGCTACAACGTCGTACTGCACGAGTTCGCGCATCAGCTTGACGACGAATCCGGCGGCACCGACGGGGCACCGGATCTCGGCAGCGCCGCCCGCTATCGCGCCTGGGCGCACGCCTTTAGCCGTGAGTACGAACTATTGCAGGACGCGGTGCTGGAAGGCAGGTTGCTGATACTGGATGAATACGGCGCGGAAAGCCCGGCGGAATTCTTCGCCGTCGCTACCGAATGTTTCTTCGAATGCCCCCGCTCATTGCGCCAGGGGCACCCGGAACTGTACGCGAAGTTGGCGGAGTATTATCGCCAGGAACCGGCGGCTTATTGCAAAGCTTAAGAATTTCCACGTGCTCCGTATCATGTGATTACAAATGATGCTGGGCCAAATTCTTTTCAGTAGTCTCAGATTGGAGTAGATTCAATATAAGCAACAAGCGAGACCGCTGAGCGTTATATGCCGGTTTTTTCTGCACTCAAAGAGGAGGGCACGTTGTGTTGAACATGGATAAGCAGGTTACCATAGAGACTTTGCAAGCTTTTGCCGACGCGTGGAATCGCCATGATGCCGACGCTCTCATGACGTTCATGGCAGAGGACTGTATGTTCGAATCCTCTGCCGGCCCCGACGTTTGCGGCAACAGGTACTCCGGTCGGGAAGCTGTACGAGCAGGTTTCGTGGAGGTGTGGGCCATGTTTCCGGATGCGCACTGGGGTAATGCCCGTCACTTTGTTCAGGGCGATCGCGGAGTCTCTGAGTGGACGTTCACGGGAACAGGAACAGATGGTGTCCGTGTGGAAGTCAATGGATGTGATTTGTTTACATTCCGAGACGGTAAGATCGCACTCAAAGATTCTTATCGGAAGAACCGTCCTTCGGGAGTCAGTCGGAAAGAATGAGTGTCGGTTGAGCGTGAATGTGGGTTTTATAAAATCCCGTGAGAAGGCGGAAATGGGGAAAATATTCTCGTTACACCAAACCATTGCTGCCGTTGTTGCTGGAATGTTGGCTGCAGTTTTAATAGACTTTACGTCAGCAATTGCAGTGCAAATGAATTGTGGGAATGCGAAAAGGAGAAAAGCCAATGAACCCCGAGAAAAGAATGAAAGAGATCGATAAGAAAATTTTAATGATCAGCATCATCAACCTGCCGGGCGCTATCATGTTCGGCCTGGGCCTGTACGCCAAGTTCGCGGTGAACGGCAACGCTTTTATTCCCCTGCTGAACGACCAGCGGGTCGCCGATGCGTTGCTTGTCATCGGTGCGGTGATTATGGTCTGGGGCGGTTACCAGGTCTTTACATTGGGCAGGGAAAAGGCGCGTCTAGTCCGTGAAGGCGGCGGCCTTCGATGAGCAATAGAAGTCCTGTTTCCTGGAGGTAGGATATGCAACATCCCCCCGTAGTCGAAGTTCAAATGCTCATACGCAGACCGGTCGCCGAGGTGTTCGAGGCGTTTGTGAATCCGGACATCACCACCCGTTTCTGGTTCACCAAGAGCAGCGGCCGGCTCGAACCGGGCGCGCAAGTCCGCTGGGATTGGGAGATGTACGGCGTGTTCGCCACGGTGAGTGTCAAAGCA
>DASVCP010000389.1:0-4203 GCA_036381555.1 Gammaproteobacteria bacterium | reverse complement strand
GTAATCAGACCGATGACCGGGTGCGGCGTAGCTGAATCGAATTCGGTACTGTTGGCATTCTTCAACCCCGCCACGTTGCGCGCAAATTCGATAACGGCAACCTGCATACCCAGGCATATACCCAGATAGGGAATGCGATTTTCCCGCGCATACCGGACGGCCGCAATTTTACCCTCTATTCCCCGTATTCCAAATCCGCCGGGAACCAGTATCGCGTCGACGTCCTTCAGCGGGCCCAGCCCTTCGCTTTCCAGTTTCTCCGAGTCGATGTACCGGATATTGACGCGACTCCTTGTGCGTATCCCGGCATGCACCAGAGCTTCGTTCAAAGACTTGTATGAATCCACCAGATCCATGTACTTGCCGACCATCGCGACCGTTACTTCGTGCAGCGGGTTTTCCATCGCTTCAACCACGGAATCCCATTCCTTCAGATCCGCCGTCTGCACGTTGAGACCGAGTTTTTCAACCACGATATCGTCCAAACCCTGCGCGTGCAGTCGCCGCGGAAGCTGGTAAATGAACTTGACATCCTCGCATGAAATAACCGCACGTTCTTCCACGTTGGTGAACAAAGCGATTTTACGTCGCTCGTCCGCCGGCAGCGCGGTCTCGGCGCGGCACAACAGAATATCGGGCTGTATGCCGATTGAGCGCAATTCTTTTACGGAGTGCTGAGTGGGCTTGGTTTTGATTTCGCCGGCCGAACGAATAAACGGCACCAGCGTAAGATGAATAAACAGCGTTCTGCCACGACCCAGTTCAATGGCCAGTTGGCGAATAGCCTCAAGAAACGGCAGCGATTCGATATCACCGACCGTACCCCCGATTTCCACAAGCGCCACATCGGCGTCGCCGGCGCCTTCCAGCAACAGGCGTTTGATTTCATCGGTAATGTGGGGAATGACCTGCACCGTGCCGCCCAGGTAATCGCCGCGACGCTCTTTCTGCAACACATTGGCGTAAACGCGTCCGGTAGTGAAATTATTTTTCTGACTGGTTTTGCGGCGGACGAAACGTTCGTAATGACCGAGATCGAGGTCGGTTTCGGCGCCGTCCTCGGTCACAAACACTTCGCCGTGCTGAAAGGGACTCATGGTGCCCGGATCCACATTGATGTAGGGATCCAGCTTGAGCATGGAGATTTTCAGGTTGCGCGCCTCGAGGATCGCGGCAAGTGAGGCGGAGGCGATGCCCTTCCCCAACGAGGAAACCACACCACCTGTTATAAAAATGTACCGCGTCATAGGCTATAAAAAATGATAGCAGGCGGATGCCTGCTGTTTATGGGCTCGAATATTAACCGAATCCCTGCAACGGCTCAATCGCAGGACCGGCGGCCTCGTCGTTCGACTCGCGCGAACAGGCGTAGTATAGCAGCACGCAACCTCCGAAATGTTGGGGTTTTCGAGGTTTTTGCATTTGCCATTCCCTGCCGTTATCCTTACCATCCGTGGTTGCCATGTTTAGTTTACCGTGATGCCGAAAAAAATCCTGTTGCTTTTGTGCCTGACGCTTGCCGGTATGCAGGCCTATGCTCAGCCGGCATGCCAGGAACCGGTTTCCCCCGCCATTCCCAGCGGCCGAACCTCCACGGAGAAGGAAATGCGCGAAGCCTTGGAAGCGGTCAAAGCCTTCATATCCGCGGGAATCGCTTATCGTGAGTGTCTTGAAAAGGAGTTCTCCGGCGTCAAGGAACAGCTTCCCGGGCAGATCAAGGCCGTGCTGGAAGAAGCCTACCAAAACTCCCTGGAAATGGACGAATTGGTGGCGGACACTTTCAACACCCAGCTGAGAATCTTCAGGTCCCTGAACGACTGACGCCGCCGCCGGCCACGATGGGGGGAGTCAACCCCAGCACCGCCAACAGCCGTTCGCCGGCATAAATCAGCGGCAACCGTTGCCGTAACCAGGGCGGCACTCCCCGTTGTTGCAGTAATTTCTTAAGACTGTGCGAATGCCGCCGGCCTGGCAAAACAATGCGCTCGCCGCCGCGGCGAAAGCGTACCTGCAAATCGGTATCCGGCAGCACTAGCCCCTGCTTTTCCAGTTCCCGGCGGTTCAATGTCAAGCCCAGTTCCGGCAACGTCAACTCGGTACCCGGCGCCCACAAATAAGTGGGACTTACGGGATTTTCCAGGACACGCCGAAGAAAAAAGATGTCGTCCCGATAACGTCGTACCTCGGTGTGCCTCCAAACCACTGCCGGACAACGATCCGGGGCCGCATCAAGCAGGGCGATAATCTGGTTCAATACCGCCTCGGTCGGCGAATCCAATGCCTGTTTCCCGAGCCAATGACGAACCGCGTTGCGCTGACGCGGGCCGGAAAACTCCCTCAGGCGGCTTACCGAGAGTGCAGCCGGGTCAGTGCCCTGTACCGTGGCGAAATCGTTCTCCGCCATTTCTGACAGCAATGCCGCGGCCTCGGCCTGATGGCGGGCGACCCGGGCAAGGGTTTTGGGATAGCCCGGCCAGCGCGTCTTCAAAACCGGCAGAATTTCGTGGCGCAGATAGTTGCGGTCGAATTCCAGCGCGGCATTGCTGCTATCGTCGATCCACTTCAGATCTTCGCCTTCCGCGTAAACCCGCAGCGCCCGCCGATCAAACGGTAACAGCGGCCGGGCGAGATACCCCGCGGCAAAGCGGCCGACCAGCGGCATAGCCGCCAATCCCGCCGGGCCTCCCCCCCGCAACAGCTGCAACAGCAATGTCTCGGCCTGGTCGTCCTGGTGTTGTGCGGTCAACAGGTAATCACCGTGCCCCAGCAGGTCCTGAAACGCCGCGTAACGCGCTTGCCTGGCGGCCGCTTCGGGGCTTTCACCGCGCCGGGCTTTGGCGTTGACCTCGACGACCTGTAACGGGACATTCCAGTCCCGACAAACCTGCCGGCAATGCCCGGCCCACTCGTCCGCATCCGGATGCAGACGATGGTTAACGTGAACGGCGACGAGCTCCTGAGGTGGCTGCAAACGCCACAGTGCATGCAGCAGCACCGTGGAATCCAGCCCGCCGCTGAAACCCACCCAATATCGTGACGGCGAATCGAGACGGGAGACGGTTGCCAGAACCTGCGCCAGTTGGCTAACCGAGAATGTCATGCCGACTGCATACGCTGGCGATTTCCGGCAACTATCGGGAAAACCGCGTTACGCCTCTTTAAAATGGCCGTAACTCATCAACCGGTCAAACCGTTGGCTGATCAGCCGGTCGCCCGGCAAATAGTTCAAGCGGTCAACAGTGCGGGTTAACGATGCTTTCAGCGTAGCGGCAATCCCGTCCACATCCCGATGGGCGCCACCCAGCGGTTCGGGAATAATTTCGTCGATCAACCCCAACTCCAGCAGTCTCGCCGAAGTCACGCCCATGGCTTCGGCCGCTTCCGCGGCTTTGCTGGCGCTTTTCCATAATATCGAGGCGCAGCCTTCGGGGGAGATCACCGAGTAAGTACTGTATTGCAACATGGCAGTGTGATCGCCCACGCCGATCGCCAGTGCGCCGCCTGAGCCGCCTTCTCCAATAACCGTGCAGATGATCGGCACCCGCAGTTCGGCCATCACAAACAGATTGCGGGCAATCGCCTCGCTCTGACCGCGCTCCTCGGCGTCGACGCCCGGATAGGCGCCCGGCGTATCAATAAACGTAAGAATCGGCAGCCTGAACCGCTCGGCGGTTTGCATCAGGCGCAGCGCCTTGCGATAGCCCTCCGGCTTGGGCATGCCGAAATTCCGCTTGAGCTTTTCCTTGGTGTCACGGCCTTTCTGCTGACCGATCACCATAACCGGCCGGCCGTCCAACCTGGCAATACCGCCGATGATGGCGGCGTCGTCGGCAAACTGCCGATCACCGTGCATTTCATGGAAATCGGTGAATATGCGTTTAATGTAATCCAGCGTATAGGGTCGTAGTGGATGACGGGCCAACTGGGAAACCTGGAACGAACCCAGCTTGGCGAAAATGGATTCGGTCAGCGCCCTGCACTTGTTCTCCAGGTGCGCCACTTCGCTCTGAATATTGATATCGGCATCGGTATCCAGGTGCCGCAGCTCTTCGATTTTGGCCTGCAACTCGGCGATGGGTTGTTCGAAATCCAGGTAATTTGGGTTCATGGGTTATTGAATACAGTCGAAACCGGAAATGATACCGTTGCAGAACCGGAATGTAAAAATTCAAGAATACAGGAGTCAGAATTCAGAAGACAGAA
>DASVCP010000388.1:0-3348 GCA_036381555.1 Gammaproteobacteria bacterium | reverse complement strand
AGGGGTTGGTCTGCCCGCAAACTGGCCAAAGGCCTGAACAAAGGCCTCAAACAAGGCCGTAACTGGAAACTTATCAGAATGAAAGTTGCCATCGAGATCTATGCAGTCAAAAAACCGAATAAATCAGAGGTTCCTAAGGTTAATAAATCCTGGCGGCGCGGAATCCTGTTATTGAAGCAAACATAGTTGACTTTCAGAAATGTCCGAAGTTAGACGCCTGAAGAGAAATCTTCGGGCGTTTTTTATGATTGACACCGGTGGCAATTATTTGTAAAGCTTTCGTATGTCACAGGATCCTTTTAATGAATATTGAACTCCAGAGAAGAACCCTGTTAAAGCTGATTACCGGTGGAGCTGCGTCTTGTGCGTTTCCACTTCCGTCGGTGAGTTTCGCCGCAACTGCACTGACGAAAGAGCCTGTTACAGGCGATGCCTGGGCTTTTGCCGCCACAATACGCGAAAGTATTGTCGAACCGGTATTTCCCGCCCGCGATTTTTTGCTGGAGGATTTTGACGGTGCGGGTGACGGCGACACGGACAACACCGAAGCGTTCAGGCGGGCAATTGCGGCATGCGCCAAAGCGGGCGGCGGACGCGTGGTGGTCAGGGATGGTGTTTTCAGGACGGGGCCAATCCATTTGAAGTCAAACGTCAATCTCCATCTCGAGAAAGACGCGACTGTTTCCTTTATTCCCGAACCGTCCCGTTATCTGCCCCCGGTGTTTACCCGCTGGGAAGGCATGGAGTTCATGGGCTACTCGCCGTTGATTTACGCGTTCGGTGAACAGAATATTGCGATCACCGGCGAAGGCACGTTGGACGGCAACGCCGACCCGCAACACTGGTGGCCGTGGAAAGGGCCCTGGAAGCATCATCGCGAGTGGGGCACTGACGGGGCCCCAACCCAAAAGGTTGCGCGGGCAAAACTGTTTGCTGAGGCGGAAAAAGGTGTGCCGCCCGAAAAGAGAATTTATGCCGAGGGGGCTTATTTGCGGCCGCCTTTTATTCAGCCCTACCGTTGCCGGAACGTATTGATCGAGGGCGTGACCATCACCCGTTCACCGTTCTGGCTAATCAACCCGGTGCTGTGCGAAAACGTCACGGTCAGAAAAGCGACCTGCCGCAGCAAAGGCCCGAATTCAGACGGCTGCAATCCCGAATCATGCAAAAACGTTCTCATCGAAGGCTGCCACTTCGATACCGGCGATGACTGCATCGCCATCAAATCGGGGCGCAACGCCGACGGCCGGCGGTTGAACGTGCCGTCGGAGAATATCGTCATCGCAGATTGCAAGATGCGCGCGGGTCACGGAGGCGTGGTGATCGGCAGCGAAATATCGGGCGGCGCCCGTAATATTTTTGTCGAAAACTGTGAAATGAGCAGCCCGGATCTCGATCGTGGTATCAGGATCAAAACCAATTCCCACCGCGGCGGCACCATTGAAAATTACTATATTCGCAATATTAAAATCGGCACCGTGAAGGATGCCATTGTCATCAACTTTTATTACGAGGAAGGCGATACCGGTAAATTCGATCCGGTGTTGCGCAACATTCACATCAGCGACCTGGTTTGTGCGAGCGCCGAAAGAGCGTTTTACATAAGAGCTTTCGAACGGGCGCCGATACGGGGACTGACCCTGAAAAATATCCGCTTCGATAAGGTCGAGCAGCCCGGTGTGATCGAGAATGTCAGGAATCTGCGCGTCGACAATGTAACGATTGAGGGCAAGGCTTTCAAGGAACACAGGGTGGAACGGAAAGCGGCGCTGTTGTTTCCTGAATCGGCAGCCTGATGCAGCCAAAGCAAAACTTTCGGGCGTTTCCTTTTAGGCTTGGTCTTTCCCGAGGTTGGGATTTGGGCGTCATACGTCACAGGCCGATAGGGTTGTTGTTAATTGTATGATGAATTCAGACGTGAATATTCGGGAATGCGGCGGAATAAACAATTTCGTGATAGGCTGCATGCCGGGGTAAGGGCGGAGGCTGCTGCAGGCAGGGGATGTTGTCCCGTGGTTTGTGATGAGTATGCGAAACATTAGTTTACATGTAAAACAAAAATGATAGCCAAGGCAAAAAGCAAGTCGACAATCAGTGATGTGGCACGTCTGTCCGGCGTGTCAAAAAAGACGGTTTCCCGGGTGATTAACAATTCGCCCAATGTCGGTGTGGACACCCGGGCGAAAGTCCTCAAAGTGATGGAAAGCCTCAATTACCTGCCCAGCCCGCAGGCTCGCGGCCTTGCCGCCCGCCGCTCTTTCCAGTTGGGTCTGGTTTACGATAACCCCGACCCGCTTTATATTGATGCCATCCAAAGGGGCGTGCTCGGGATTTGTGGCCCGGCCGGTTATGATCTTGTCGTTCATCCCTGCGACTATTCCAGTCGCCGCCTGGTCGACGACATTCGCCTGTTCATTGACAGGTCACGTGTGGACGGGGTGGTGATTCTGCCGCCCGTGTCCGAGTTGCAGCATGTGGCCGATGCGTTGACCGAAGCCGGTCATCGCTATGTGCGGCTGGCATCGGCGGCTATCGACGACCCCCGGCATATCGTCGTTTCGGATGAACGCTCGGGAGTCGAGCGGCTCGCCGAGTATTTCGTCAAGCAGGGCCACACGCGGATCGGTTTTATTTTCGGTCCCAAGAAGTTTTTATCGGCCACCGAGCGTTACCAGGGCTTCCGTGAAGGGTTGCGTAAGCACGGTTTGACATTGTCCCCCGAATACGTGGTGGAAGGCGCCTACGATTTCGATTCGGGTAAACAATGCGCCGAAAAGCTGTTGTCACAAAATCCTCCGCCAACGGCCATTTTTGCCAGTAATGACGACATGGCCGCCGGCGTTATCCATGTCGCCGCCGACCGCGGTGTCCAGATTCCGCAACAACTGTCGGTGGCTGGATTCGACGATAGCAAATTGGCCTCGCTGTTGCTGCCTTCGCTGACCACCGTCAAGCGGCCGGTCAGGCAGATGGCCGCCGTGGCGGCCGAGAAACTGATCGAGGCCATCGGCCGTGGCGATGAAGCGGCCAATGGGTCTTTGACGGTCATGCAGCCGGAAATTGTGCTTAGAGCTTCAACAGGGCCTTGCCCGGACAAGTAAAAAAGTTTATTGCTGGAAATACATGCAAACGCGTATTTGCGGGTTGGCTTTCATGGACTATATAAACTGCTGAAGCGCCTGCTAAAGGAATAGCTCATCTGAAAATAATAAAAAACGTTTTTCCTCTCAGGTAGTTATAAACACAATCATATTTTACTGTTCGGTTGTTTTCATAACCCATTGATATCATTGATTTGACACCGGTATCAGCAGAAGTTGACATCGCTGTCATCCCAATGTATGTTGT
>DASVCP010000387.1:0-3126 GCA_036381555.1 Gammaproteobacteria bacterium | reverse complement strand
GCCCAGTCCGGGCCCACTCTCGTGATACGTGATGATTTTTGACTGCCCGCCTGGCTGCTGCTGCGTGATCAGGCTGCCGCCCGACGTGAACTGATACAGCTTGCCCGAGGCGGTGAGGTAATCCCAACCACCGGGGGTTTGGGTCAGCGTGCCCTTGTCGGCGTCGTTGGAGGTGCCGATGCCGTTGGCGACCACGAACATATAGATCCCGCCGTCCGGCCATTTCAGCTTGGCGATTTCACGATCCGAGTCATAGATCAATCGCAGGGTGCCATAACCGGGCATGGCAAACTCCGAGGGATCTTCCACGCCGCTGCTCTGGTAATGGCGCTGCACCACGAGCGGATCGGGGCCGGCGCCGCGGTAGTCGGTTTCGATCTGGGTTTTGATGCCGCTGGCGCAACTGATCGGGTTGCCGACATTCACCTGACAATCGCTCTTCTCCTGCGGATAGTGCTCCACAGGACAGCTGTTGCCCTCGCCATGGGGGTACACCCACAAATCGCCGTTATCCTGCCATTGTGTCTGGTAGACAGGCGCCTGGTCCACGCACTGGCCGTTGATCAGCGCCTGGCCGCAGGTGCAGTCGGTCCGGCATTGGCCGTTATCGGGCACCGAACCTTGGGGGCAGCGAACTTCCCGAAGCCGGTAAATCCAAAAACCGCTTTCCCCTTCACCATTACATAAGAGGTTGGCACTATAATAACCCACTCCAACCGGCCGGCTGTTAGCCACTTCGATCTCGGGAAAGTCAGGATAGCCGTGCTCGGGATAGGCCCAGGGGTGACCGCCGCAGGCCGCGCTCGTGGGACTTTCCGGCGTGCCCCAGTGGCCGGGATCGACAATCCAGGCCGAGCCGCACTCCCTTTGCGCAATGTAATCCAGCCCCCACTGCTGGGCCGCCGCCTCGGTCCCAAACGGGCCTTCCTGGTCGTAATCGCAACCGTTGCTGAAATACTCCCACGGCGTGATGATCGGAGAAATGTACGTCTCCGCCTTTAATTCAACGGGGGAAAGACCGAACAAACAAACGCAGAGCGGCAGCCATGCGAGCCACAAGCGGCCCGGTCTTGCCTCCGGCGCGTCAGTCTTTACAGAAAAAATCGATAGGATGTTGTGAAATACCCGGCCCGCTTGAGCCGCGCTTGCCTTACGCCCGTGGTTGCCCATTCGAAAACTCCCTTCTTGTAATCAATATCCATGCGCCCTTTGATAATTATTTTAAAGCCGCAACCCGGAAATGATACTAGTCATCGATTTGGGGGCTGGCAAGGTTTTTTGCGATATTCTTTCGCTTCCCTCACAAATCAATCGCTTACAGTGATTTCAGCGGTGCCACCATGCGGGGGGCAAAAATGAATCGGCATACGCGCACAAGGGTTTCCGTTCAAGATATTAAGCTACATTTATTTCTTCACATGCCGCATCAGCCGCTTGCGCTTGTATTCCTGGTGGGGGGTAAGCTTGTTGCGGCGGCCTTCGTAAGGGTTTTTGCCGGACTTGAGTTGGATCTGCACGGGCGTGCCGTACAACTTGAGTCGTTTCCGGAAAAAGTGGGTCAGGTAACGTTTGTAATCTTCCGGCAAGCGGTCGAGCTGGTTGCCGTGCACGACGATGACCGGCGGATTCTTGCCGCCCTGGTGGGCGTAGCGCAGCTTGATGCGGCGGCCGCGGACCAGCGGCGGCTGGTGCATGACCACGGCCTCTTCAAGCAACTGCGTCAATCGGGGTGTCGGCAGGCTGCGTGTGGCCGAGTCGTAGGCGCGTTGCGTGGCTTCGAACAGCAGACCCACGCCGGTACCGTGCAGCGCGGAGATGAAGTGTTTTTCGGCGTAATCGAGAAAATCCAGCCGGCGTTCGATATCGGCCTTGACCTTGTCGCGCTGTTCGGGCGTGAGGCCGTCCCACTTGTTGATCGCCACCACCAGCGCCTTGCCGTGTTGCACGGCATCGCCGAGCAGGTTCAGATCCTGGTCGGTGAGGCCTTCACGGGCGTCGATCAGCACGAAAACCACCTGCGCTTCCATGATCGCCTGCAGCGCCTTGATCACACTGAATTTCTCGACGGTTTCCGAAATCCTGCCGCGGCGGCGTATGCCGGCGGTGTCGATCAGGGTATAGGCCTTGCCGTCCCTTTCGAAGGGGACGTATATCGTGTCGCGGGTGGTGCCGGGCCGATCGAAGGCCACCACGCGTTCTTCACCCACCAACCGGTTGACCAGAGTCGACTTGCCGACATTGGGCCTGCCGACCAGTGCGATGCGGATGCCATGGGCTGCTTCCGCCTCGTCGACATCGTCGCCGGGATGTTCCGCCAGCACCCGGGCGATCATCTGGGTGACGTTGCGGCCGTGACTGGCGGCAATGGGTATGGGCTCGCCCAGTCCCAAACGGAAAAACTCGCTGACGGCGGTGCTTTCGGCAAGCCCGTCGGTTTTATTGACGATGAGGTACACTGGTTTACCGGTATTCCGCAGGTGTGCGGCGATGGTTTCGTCGCCGGCGGTCAGTCCGGCGCGGCCGTCGACCATAAACAACAGCGCGTCCGATTCGTCGATCGCCTGTTGCGCCTGCCGCGCCAGTAAGCCGTCCAGAGTGTCCGCCTCGCCGGTCAGACCGCCGGTATCGACCACGATATAGGCGTTGCCGCCCAACCGGCCGTCGCCGTACTTGCGATCACGGGTAAGCCCGGGAAAGTCGGCGACCAGCGCGTCCCGGCTCTGGGTCAGGCAGTTGAACAACGTGGATTTGCCGACGTTGGGGCGACCGACGATGGCGAAAACGGGTTTCATCTGGTGTTATTTCTATGCGAGCTCTTGGAAGGGAGTTGTCACAAGTGATCTGAAACTATTTCAAGATCGATCCGCAGATTGCAAGGGCTGTTCCTACAGCCCTTTTGCATTTCCACCATCCGTGGCGGTCAACGCAGATAAAAAATCTGTGAAAATCTGCGATCATCTGCAGATGATAGCTCTTTTCTCTCTATTCTCCGCGGAATGTTTTTATTTTTTCAATTCTTCGGCTGCAGGGTCAATGCCGCTAATATACCTTCACGGGTGAAAACGTAGATCACATCGTTCTCGATGATCGGTGCGACGTTGATGCCTTCGTCGCCGACGCGGGTGC
>DASVCP010000386.1:0-2888 GCA_036381555.1 Gammaproteobacteria bacterium | reverse complement strand
CGGCAACTCGGAGGGATTTTGAATATGAAGAACGCTGCCTTTGGTATCCAGCACTTCATAGATAACGGTCGGCGCAGTGGTAATCAGGTCCAGGTTGTACTCGCGCTCCAGGCGTTCCTGCACGATTTCCATATGCAACATGCCAAGGAATCCGCACCGAAACCCGAAACCGAGAGCCTGCGACGTTTCAGGCTCAAAGTACAGTGCCGCATCGTTCAGCCGCAGCTTCTGCAAAGCCTCACGAAAAGACTCATAGTCGTCCGAACTCACCGGATAAAGTCCGGCGAACACCCTTGGCTGTATCTGCTTGAAACCGGGCAAGGCAGCGGGCGCAGGGTTATCGGCCAATGTAATCGTATCGCCGACCGGCGCGGCCTCAATCTCCTTGATCCCTGCGATAATATAACCCACTTCGCCAGCAGCCAGCAGCGCCTTGTCAACCTGCTTGGGGGTAAACACACCCACCTTGTCAGTCAGAAAGGTACGCCCGCTCGACATGATTTTTATCTTCTGCCTGGGACGCAGGCTACCCTGCTTAATGCGGACCAGTGTGACAACGCCCAGATAATTATCGAACCAGGAATCAATGATGAGCGCCTGCAACGGCCCTTCCGGATCGCCTTCGGGCGCGGGAATTCTCCGCACCAGCTGTTCCAGCAACGCCTCAATCCCCTCGCCCGTCTTGGCGCTAACCTTGAGCGCCTCGCTGGCATCCAGGCCGATTACGTCTTCAATTTCCCGAGCGACCCGCTCGGGATCGGCCGCCGGCAGATCGATCTTGTTCATAACCGGGATCACTTCCAGATTCTGGTCGATCGCCGTGTAGCAATTGGCCACACTCTGCGCCTCCACACCCTGGGAAGCGTCGACCACCAGCAAGGCCCCTTCGCAGGCGGATAGCGAGCGGGAAACCTCATAAGAGAAATCGACATGACCAGGCGTATCGATGAAATTAAGCTGGTAAGTCTGGCCGTCTTTTGCCCGATACTGCAGAGTGACGCTTTGGGCTTTAATGGTAATTCCCCGCTCTCTTTCCAGATCCATGGAGTCGAGCACCTGCTCCGACATTTCCCGCTCCGTCAGCCCGCCACAATGCTGAATGAAACGATCGGCCAGCGTGGACTTGCCGTGATCGATATGGGCAATAATTGAAAAATTCCGAATAAATTGCATGGACATACTCAACCCATCACACGCGCACCGCTAGTGCGATGGACGCCTTGATCTAAGCCTTAATTAATAAGGGATACCAATAACGCAAAAACCAGATTAAGAACCTTTCGGACTCACGCGGGAGAAACCTTCCAACCGGACGGCTCCATATGCGTTATTAACTGTCTTGTCGCCCCAACGCCGCAGCCAACAGGCTTTTATCGAGCCGATGATAACAGATGACGTCCTGACCCCAAAGCAAGACGGGCACCAAGTCGTTGTACCTCTCCCGGCTATCCTGCTGCGCGTCCACATCATGAACCTCGAACCGGAAGCCGTACTCGTCCTGCAGTTCGTGGAGCTGCTGTTTCATCACTTCACACAAGTGACAATCCGTCCGGCTGTATAACCGGAGCACAGGTGACACTTTATCCACTCGTATACCTCGCCTGGCAATAGCCTGCGATTGGCAGCCGATCCCGGAAGTCGCTCCCGAACAGCAGAGCTGTCTCCACCCTGTTTTTTAGCGCTATCCTCATTTCTTGGGTATTCTGAGCGCCAGATAAATCGGTCCCTGAGGACGGTGCACCAGCAACGCCACTGAGCTGCCGGGCTCGAGCTGTTCCAGCTTATCCAGAAAATCCTTGGTCCCGGCAAACGGCTTGTTATTTAATGAAGCAATCACGTCTCCGCGACGAATGCCTGCAGCGGCGGCCGGTCCTTCCAGAACATCAACAACCACCACACCGCCTCGTTCGAGATTATACTCTTCCCGCACAACGGCGTCAGGCTCAGCAAGCACCAACCCCAAACGGTTGCTTTTCTGCGTCTTATCCCCGCCTTGGAGATCCTGGGGAGCGATTCCGGCCTGAACTTCCTCCGGCAAATCGCCGATTTTGACCGTAAGCGTCTGTTTACGCCCGTCGCGCATCACCACAACCTTCGCGGAACTGCCCGCCTTGACCTGACCGACGATCGGCGGCAGTGCCGAGGCCTGCCCTATGGAAACGCCGTTAAACTCCAAAATCACATCGCCCGTTCTAATCCCGGCCTTTTCGGCGGGACTGTCCGGCAACACCTTGGAAACCAGGGCGCCTTGCGGCTTGCTCATCTTGAAACTCTCGGCCAGTTCGCGGGTAACCTCCTGAATCAGGACACCCAACCAGCCCCGTGATACATGCCCCTCGGTTTTCAGTTGCTCCGCAACATCCAGCACCAGTTCGATGGGTATTGCAAATGACAATCCCATAAAACCGCCGGTACGGCTGTAAATCTGGGAATTGACTCCCACAACTTCCCCCTTCAAATTGAAGAGGGGGCCGCCGGAATTGCCCGGGTTGATGGCGACGTCCGTTTGAATAAACGGCACATAATTCTCATTGGGCAAACTGCGCCCCTTGGCGCTGACTATTCCCGCCGTTACGGAGTGGTCAAATCCAAACGGCGAGCCAATAGCCAAAACCCACTCCCCGACTTTCAGTGCATCGGAATCACCCAGCTTCACCACCGGCAAATTTCCGGCATCGATCTTGAGCACGGCAATATCGCTGCGGGCATCGGTGCCGATCATTTCCGCCTGAAGTTCACGCCGGTCGTCCAGACGAACGACAATTTCATCTGCACCGTGCACCACGTGATGATTGGTTACCACATAGCCGTCATCCGAGATAATAAATCCCGATCCCAGCGAACGGGCTTCGGGATTGTGCCACTCATCTGAATTTGGAGCCCCAAAA
>DASVCP010000385.1:0-6520 GCA_036381555.1 Gammaproteobacteria bacterium | reverse complement strand
GGTTTTTGAGAAGCCCGTGTTTCGTTCCGGGATCAAGACCCTGTTGACCGGCGGCGCGGCCGCCAGCCTGGCGTTTCTTACCGGTTACATACTCAGGGCGGTATTCGGCATCGGCGGGGTATGACAGCACCGATAGGGCGTGTCATGGTTTTGTACTGTTCCGGATTTACAATCGGTTGATTGCTTCCGGCTATGGCGATGCTTACGGACGACGCCGGCCAAGCCATCGGAGGACTTTATGGTATAATCCGCGCACATTTCCGCGACTTGCCCTTTCAGACCATCTATCGAGCATCAGGAGTTCTTCATGTCGGAACAGCAGAAAATTTTCGTGGTTGTCGATCCCAATGCCGAACAGCATATTGCGTTACAGCGCGTTATCATCACTTCACGGCTACACGAGGTAAAACCCTTCGTGCACGTGTTTGTCGCCGTGGACAGCGACGCCGTGGATACCCGGGCCCACAACACCAACCTGGTGCGCGATCAGCATTGGTTTGATGAAGTTATCAAGGAGCCCCTGGCCGGCGAGGCCGGCGTCGAATACCTGATCGAGGTCTGCTGGTCCGGCGAGTGGCAGAAGGCCATTATGCAGTCGGCCAAGGCGGTGGATGCCGATTTGATTTACCTGCCGGTGCACGCCAATAACTCCAGCCGCCGCTTCCTGTTTACCGAGTCCAAGTGGGAGCTGCTGAAGGGTGCCTATTGCCCCGTGGTGCTGATACGCCCCGGCGCCAAGGATGCGCGCAAGACCATTCTGGCGGCGGTCAACTTCCAGGCGGTACGCAAGGTGCAAGTCGAGCTGAACGAAAAAATTCTCGCCGAGGCGCGCAAGTATGCCGGGATATACGGCGCCGAGCTGCACGTGGTCAACGGTTACCTGGACATGATGAACTATCCGGACCGGGGTGCGTTGGCGCGCGATACCGGTCTTCCCTCCAGCCACATCCATGTCGACAACGGTTACACGTCCGAGGTGGTGTCGAACGTGGCGAAAGAGATCAACGCCGACCTGGTGGTGATGGGCACATTGGGCCAGAACGGCATGACCACCTCGCGCCGCGGCAACACGGCCGAGCGCCTGATCGACGCGTTGGATACCGATGTGATGGTAATCAACCACGGTTAAGGTTCGCGAGCGGTGGGCGGTGTGCCCACCCTACGGTTGTCTTGGAAACGCTCAATACCTTCATGCATTGGGCGTTTCAAAATCTTAAAATCTGTCTCACGCTAATACCGCTCTCGGCTTTTGGGACGGTGGTTCCTGTACCCGTGACACATTACTGTTATATCAGACATAAAGGGACGTTTTCCTACGTGGCATTAGTACCGCGCGCTTGTGCATCCATGCGGCTCGGTACAGGCACATCCCTGCGCCTAGTGCATCCATGCACGTTGGCGCAAAGGAAAACAAAGGCAGTAGGGTGGGCACGGCCCACCGCATCGGAAATTTTGGAAAAAGGAATTGGTGGGCGTCGTTCACCATTGTTTTAGCAAGACGGAGCGGACATGCAAGCATTCCAGGATCAGATAGCGGGCAACCATTGTTACGGCTGCGGGCCGGATAATGATAAAGGGCTGCGAATCAAGAGTTACTGGAGCGGCGACAACGAATCGGTTTGCCGTTTCACGCCGTCATCTCACCATTCGGCCGGGCCCGCGCACTACGTGAACGGCGGGATCATCGCCACGCTGATTGACTGTCATTGCGTCTGTACCGCGATTGCCAAGGGTTACCAACTGGCGGGCAGGGAAGCGGGCCAGGGCGAACCGATCTGGTTCGCGACCGGCCGGCTGGAAGTCGATTACAAACGACCGGTCAGAATAGACCGGGAAGTGACGCTGAAAGCGGAAATCGTCGAGGTCGCCGAAAAGAAAACGATATTGAGCTGCGTGTTGCTGTCGGGCGACGAAGTCTGCGCCGAGGGGCGGGTGATCGCCGTGTGCGTACCGAATGAATGGTGAGCGGTGCCCACCTTGTTCTCTATGCGGTTGAATTGTTTTCACAAAAAGCGCTTTTGCATTTCCCCGCGCTCTCTGCGTCTCGGCGAGAGAACAGGGTTTTTAAGAATATTATCTCGCAGTGACGCGGGGACGCAGAGGAAAAACATTAAATCTGTCATGGTACCGAATGAATGGTGAGCGTAGGGTGGGCACTGCCCACCATTCAGTCAATTCAATTGTCGATAACGTTTTTGTGAACGAAGCGCATCGGTGGGCGGTGCCCACCCTACGATATCTTTTTTGCCTGAGTTAAAAACTCCAGGACAACGCGCCGCCCCAAAGTGACACGCTCTGATCGTCGAACAGGATTCGCCGGTATTGCACGGCCAGCTCAAGCCCGTCGGCCAAAGGATACGCCACTTGGAGGCCAATCAACGGATCGGTGCCGTCTTTGATGCCGGTGTTAATCGTCGGGTCGTTGATGGAAGCCTTGCCGTCCCAGAAGTACAGGCCCACATCGCCCGATGCCCGCCAGTCGCCGAACATGTAGTCGAAGCGGTGGCTTAGCAGCCAGCCGTCGCTGCTGATCGGCAGGTTTTGCGAAAGCGCTTCGGACAGGACGGCGGCGTTGGCGGCGGTGGCGGTGAAAGCAAAATCGACGTCGCCCAGGTCCAGGTAACCGAACTCGACGGCCATGCCGGGCCGATAGCGATAGCCCAGCGATAACTGGTAAGCCGTTCGCGAGACATCGTATCCCTGCACGGTGAGGGTGACACCGTCATTGGCCATGCCGCCGACAAAGTCGCCCCGCGATTGATCGCCCTCGGCCTGGTAAAGGCCGAGGGTCAGATAACCTTTTTCCGCGAAGCTGTCCAGCAGGCGTTGCCACCGGCTTGATGTTTCGCCGGTATCTTCCATGGATTCCACCGCCGCTTCTTCGGCGGCCGGTGTTTCACTTTCCTGCGCCTGCGCGGCCGAAGCCAGTAACGCGGCCAGCAGGCCGCACAGCGTTGCGGCTCGCCGGCCGTTGCGCATCAGCACCAGCAGCAACAACGCCAGCCCGGCGGGCAGTCCCAATGCGCCGCCACCGCCGCGGGTGCTACCGCTTATCGTCCAGGACGAACTCGGTGGGGTGACGGCCACCGGTTGGCCCACGCCGCCCGGATCGGCGATGCTGCCGTTGGCCTGCCCGTCGGTATCGTTTGCGCCGCCGTCCTCAAGGGTCAACTGCACGCACAGATAACCTTCCACCAGGCCCGGTTCCCAACTCGCATCGCCCGGCGGCGGACAGAAACCGGCTTCGCCTTGCGCCGAATGCAGCGCGTTACTGGCGTCCTCGGCAAACGTGAACCACTGGTCATCGGCGAACTTGCGGTAGGCCGCGTCGGCGGGAATGGCCGCGATCTGCGGAATCACCACGCGCGTGCTTTGGCCGGTCACCGGCAGGTCGTGGATTTCGAAATCGAACAGGCCGCCGATGTTGGTGTACAGGGAATCCGCCGGCAGATCCTCCGCCGAGATACGCACGCCGTCGCCCGGCAGGGCATTGCTGCCCAGCCGGCAGCGTACGCCCGGTTCGCATTCCACCAGGTAGGCATCAGTGACGTCGGTGGTTTCCGGCAGCACATTGCCGGCGGCAATGTTGTCCCGGTAATCCGGAATGCCGTCGCTGTCGCTGTCGGCGATACCTTCGGTGACGTCATCAACGCCGTCACCGTCGGTGTCATCGAGCGGATCGAGCACCGGCGCTTCGGCAACCACACTGAAGTGCAGCAGTCGGGTGACGGTTGCGCTGCCGCTGTCGGTGACAGAGACCTGTACCGTGTGCACGCCCGCGCTTAACAGGGCGGGATCGAAGACAAACGTTGCATCGGTCACGTCGCCGTCGGTATCCGTGAGTTGCGAGTCCGTACCCGACCAGTCGTAACTGTGCGTCTCGCCCGCGTTCGGATCGGTCACGTTGGCGGTGACAGTCACGTCTCCGCCGTTGTTGGCGACCAGTGCAACGTTAACGGCGTTTTGCTGCATGTTCAGCGCGACATCCGGCGCCACGTTGCTTTCCGTGATAGTGATCGTCTGTTGCGTCACCGCGCCGCTGTTGATGTCGTTGATATCCGACGGGTTGTAGCCGCCGGCCAGGTCCTCGCTGTTGTCGGTCAGATCGTCGAGGCGCACCACCAGCGTCTCGTCGCCTTCCGGGAGCATGTCGTCGGCCAGGTTGATCGTGACCAAGGCCACGGTCTCGCCGGCGTTGAAGATAACCGTGCCGTCGATCAGGTCATGGTCAGTGTTGTCGGTGCTGCTTTGCGTCGTGTCGATCACGAACGGCACTTCCAGCGGATAGAACGGCGACAGACCGTTCAGTATGACGCGGAAGTCGACCGAGCCGCCTTCGACGCCGGTCTGGTCCTTGCCGACCGACACCAGCGGCCGGACGTTGACGTTCTGCGCGGCCTGGCCGTTGTTGCCTTTGCGGTCGCTGCCTTGCCAGACGATTTGCGTTTGTCCGGGTTGCAGCAGGATGCGGTCGTTCTCCAGACCCTGGGCTTGAGTATTACAGCAGTCTGCACCGTCGATGTTGTCGGTGGCCAGCGCGGCTTGCGCCTGCTGGACCTCTTCGTCGGTCGCGGCCGGCGCCAGGCCGAGCAACTGCCGCAACGTGACCGGCGTATACAAACCGGTCGCGTCGATCACCAGGTCCGCCGGCGCGGTGACCACCGGCGCGGTATCGTCGAGATAATCGTCCGGATCGTTCGGATCAGTGCCGTCGATGCCTTCCTGCACGTCGGACACGCCGTCGCCGTCGGTGTCGAGCGCGTCGACCAGCACACCGCTCAAGTCGTTGGCGCCAAGGTCGGTGCCGGCGTCGTTGCCGGCGGTGTCGCGCAGCGTGCCGCCGTTCGCATCCAGCGTGGCGTTGAGTTCGATGCCGTCGCCGTCGCTGTCGCCGTCCTGTACCGTGTAACGGAACAGCAACGCGCTCGTGCCCGAGCCGCTGACATAACCGGCATACTGCGTCGCCGCGCCGATGGTCAGCGCCAGCCTGGGCGCGCCGCCGGCGGTGTCGACCGTGATGTTTTCATCGTAATTGACCGTAAAGTCCAGATCCTGGTCGGTGGTGTATATCGCGTTGGCCGGCAAGCTGACGGAAACGATGGAAGGCGTCTGCGTGTCCACCAGCACTCCGGCCAGGCTGCCGAGCGTACCGAGATCGGTAGCGGCGTCGTTGCTGGCCACGTCGCGCAAGGTGCCGCCGTTAGGCTGCAACGTCGCGTTTAGCGCAATGCCGTCGCCATCGTTGTCACCGGCTTGCACGGTATAGCGGAACAACAGTGCCGCGCTGCCGGAGCCGCCGACATAATCCGCGTAGCGCGTGGTCGCGCCGACGGTCAGTTCCAGGCGAGGCGTACCGCCGGCCGTGTTGACGGTCAAGGTTTCATCAAAATTGACGGTGAAGTCCAGGTTCTGACCTTCACGGTAGCTGTCGTCGGCGGGCAGGGTGACCGAATCGACCGAGGGCGCCTGCGTGTCCACCAGTACTCCGGCGAGGCTGCCGATCGTACCCAGGCCGGTGCCCGCGTCGTTGCCGGCCCCGTCGCGAACGCTGCCGCCGTTGACATCCAGGGTTGTATTGAGCGCGATGCCGTCGTTATCGTTGTCGCCGTTCTGCGCCGTATACCTGAAGAGCAGGGCGTTGGTGCCCGAACCGGCGGTGTAGGTTGCAAAGCGCGTGGTTGAGCCGACGGTCAATGCCAGCCGCGGCGTGCCGCCGGCGGTATTGACGGTGACGGCTTCGTCATAGTTGACGGTGAAGTCGAGGTTCTCGCCCGACAGGTAAATGTTATCGGCCGGCAGCGTCACCGAGGTGATCGACGGCGCCTGCGCGTCCACCAGCACCGCCGCGAGGCTGCCGATCGCGCCGAGACTAATGCCGGCATTGTTACCGCCCGCGTCACGCAACGTGCCGCCGTTGAGATCCAGCGCCGGGTTGAGGGAAATACCGTCGCTGTCGATGTCGCCGGCTAGCACCGTGTGACGGAACAGCAGGACGTTGGTGCCGGAACCGCTTATGTAATCCGCGTGGCGGAGGGTTGAGCCTATCGTCAACGCCAGCCGCGGCATGCTTCCGTTGGCAATCACGGCTTCGTCGTAATTGACGGTGAAATCCAGATTCTGGCCGGCGATATAAGCGCCGTTGGCCGGCAGGGTTACGGAGGTGACCGACGGCGCCTGTGTGTCGACCAGCACCGCGGTGAGGCCCGCCGCACCGACAGTGAGGTCCCCATCGTTGCCGGCATTGTCGAGGATGGCGCCGCCGTTGAGATCTATCTCCGAGTTGAGCACGACGCCGTCGCTGTCGTTGTCGCCGGCCTGCGCCACATAGCGGAACAGAAGAGGATTGGTGCCGCTGACATAGTCCGCATAACGCGTGTCGGTGCCGACGGTCAATTCCAGTCTGGGCGTTCCGCTGACGGACATGGCCTCTTGATAACTGACCATGAAATTCAGGTGCTGCCCGGCCAGGTAAGTCGCATCGACCGGATAGATTACCGAATCGACCGATACTTCGATGTCG
>DASVCP010000384.1:0-7602 GCA_036381555.1 Gammaproteobacteria bacterium | reverse complement strand
GCTGTTGAGTCCGCAACCCGGCGACCGTGTACTGGACGCGTGTGCGGCGCCCGGCGGCAAGACGATGCATTTGCTTGAGCATCAAGCCCGGATGGATGAATTGATCGCCGTTGAGCTGGATCCAGAGCGGGCAAAGCGCATCGACGAGAATCTTGCCAGGTCGGGCGAGTTACAGGCAAGGGTGAAAATCAAGCTGGCCGACGCAGCCAACGTCGAAACCTGGTGGGACGGGCGGCCGTTTCAACGGATTTTGCTGGATGCGCCGTGTTCGGCATCCGGTGTGATCCGGCGGCATCCGGATATCAAGCTGTTGAGAAGAAGCGAGGATTTGCCTGCGTTGGCCGCACTGCAGGCCAGACTGTTGCGATGTTTATGGCCGCTGCTGGCGCCGGGAGGGTGTATGTTGTACTGCACCTGTTCGATTTTTAAAGATGAAAATGAACGGCAAGTGGAAGCCTTTCTTGCCCGCACGCCGGATGCCCGCACCGTCCGGCTGCGTGTACCGTTTGGGCAGGATCGTGTCGTGGGGTGGCAGATATTCCCGGGCGATGCGGACACGGACGGTTTTTTTTACGCCGCGTTCGACAAGGTAAGGCCGGGGGAATAGGCGCAAGCCCTGCCTGTTTTTGGTGCTTCCACCGATTTTTTGTGCAGGACTGTTATACTTTGCGGCAAACCAGCAAAGACCTGACTTAATGAAGATCATTATTCTCGGCGCCGGCGCCGTCGGTAGTTCGGTCGCCAACATTCTTTCCGAAGAAGCCAACGATATCACCGTCGTCGATATTGACCCCTATCGATTGCGCGAACTGCAGGACCGCCTGGATATCAAGACAGTGCAGGGGATGGGCGCACATCCCTCCGTGTTGAGACAGGCGGGCGGCGAAGATGCCGACATGCTGATCGCGGTCACCTCCAGCGATGAAACCAACATGGTTGCCTGCCAGGTGGCCTATACGCTTTTCCGGATTCCCACCAAGATCGCCCGCATTCGCGCTTCGGAGTACCAGTCCGAACCCCAGTTGTTCGACCGGCTGGCCACGCCGATTGATGTTTTGATCAGCCCCGAACAGATTTTGACCAACCACATCCGCCGTTTGATCGAGCACCAGGGCGCGTTGCAGGTACTGGATTTTGCAGAGGGCAAGGTCCAGTTGGTGGCGGTGAAAACCTACCCGGGCGCGCCGCTGGTAGGCCAGGAACTGCGCACGCTTAAACAACATATGCCGGGTATACGGACCAAAGTAGTGGCGATTTACCGGCAGGGCAAGGCGTTGATGCCGACATCCGATACCGTTGTTGAAGTGGGTGATGAAGTGTTTTTCCTTGCCACTAAGAAAGATATTCGCGCGGTCGTCGGGGAAATGCGCGAACTGGACAAGCCCGTCAAACGGGTGATGCTTGCCGGCGGAGGCAATATCGGCTCCCGGCTGGCGGAGGCTTTGGAATCCAATTATCAGGTCAAACTGATCGAGCATGATAAACAGCGTGTCAAACAACTTTCGGAAAAGTTGAATAAAACCATCGTACTTAACGGAGATGTGGCCGACGAGGAGCTGTTGCAGGAAGAAAATGTCGACAAGGTGGACGTGTTTTGCGCAGTCACGAATAACGACGAAGCCAATATTTTGTCGGCGATGCTGGCCAAACGTATGGGCGCCGCCAAAGTGATGTGTATTATCAACCGGCCGGCCTATGTGGATTTGATCGAGGGGCGTGATATTGATGTTGTGATTTCGCCACGGCAGGTCACGATCGGCGTTTTGCTGGCGCACGTCCGCCGGGGTGATGTCGTCGCCGTGCATTCATTAAGGTACGGCGCGGCCGAAGCCATCGAGGCGGTGGCGCATGGCGATGCCCAGACTTCGAAGGTTGTCGGGAGGCGCGCCAGCGATCTCCAGCTGCCGCCGAACAGCAACATAGGCGCCATAGTCAGGGGAGACGAAGTGTTGATTCTGGAAAAAGACGTGGTCATCCAGCCCGACGACCACCTGGTGCTGTTCCTGGCCGAAAAAAAGGCCGTTACCGAGGTGGAGCGGTTGTTTCAGGTTGATGTTGGTTTTATATAAACAAGAATATTAAGTATTAAAAGTATTGGAGTATGAAAACACTTATCCTGAATTCTTCGATGCTTTTATACTTTTATTCTGGTTTATAACAACCCCGCCGACCAGACAACCTTGCCGATGATCTCCAGCGAATCCCGTTCGTTCTGGGGGATGTACTGCTCCCGGTAGGCCGGATTGTCGTTCACCAGATAAATGCCTTTGTCCACGGCCTGCTGCAGCCGCTTGGTGATCAGGTAGTGGGGCGCCAGTTTCAGAATGTAGATGGCGTCACCGTTGAACTTGTTTTGGCCGATGTCGATCATCATCAGGTCGCCTTCCTTGATTGTCGGCGCCATCGAATCGCCGTAGGCCCTGAGCATGCGCAAGGTCTCGGGGTTCAGGCCCACTTTCATCAGCCAAAGATGATTGAAGGAAACTTTTCCCAGTGAGCCGCTCGACTGGTTTTTCAGTTCCTTATTCTCGTGGTGGTACTCCGGGATCGTGATGTACTGCTTCCGGGTGGAATGGAAGGTTTTGAAATCGCTGACTTCCGGTGAAATGCCAGTGGGTCCTTCGCCGAATACCAGCCAGTCCAGATGAACATTCGCGCACTTGGCAATGGCCGCCAGGGGCTCGACAGTCGGCTGGCTGTCTCCGGCGATGTAGCGATAAAGTTGCGATTCGGAGATGCCAATCGCATTAGCCAGGGGTTTTTTTCCGCCAACCAGGTCGGCTATTTTTGAAATACGTTCCCCAAGTCCGGCGAGTGCTTCATCAAAATCTTTTTTTTCTTCTTGATTCATATAATTTTTATTATCAACTTGACGACAAACTAAGCGAAGGTCTGATTTTTATAGGTATTAGGGATAGTGTTATGTTGTCTTCAATTAAATCAGCAGCTTAGAAATTTGCGGTAAGCATAGCATCGCTGCCAGTCTATTCAATGTATAAAATACAATAAGCAAAAGCGCAATCAAATTGAGACGATTTTCCCATTGACGAATCCCCCGTTGCTTTCGCAATTCGACAGATTGCTTGCGGGTTCCTATAAAAAAGCCCCGGTAAAGTCAGTGCTTCACCGGGGCTTCTTAAATAACCATCCTGGCTATTTAGGTGACGTTGAGCATCCTTTTGCTTCCTGCTAAGCTTTTCCCTAGCCTACCGCGCATATCCCGCGCAGTTCCACATCTTCCTTGCGAGATCCTTCTACTCGAGTCTGATATCCTTATAGACCATGGCTAGAATCTCATGTCACCGGTTATGAGAATACTGAATCTGTCTGAAGAGAATGTAGGCGTTGTCCTACAGGATTCGCGGCAGTCCGTAAGCGGCGGATTCTCAGGCAGCTTCGGGTCGCGGGGCTGTAAGCCAAGTATTGCCTGACCGAGCAAAATGGATCTTTTTCCGGAAATTTCACCTTACCGGACTCTCCGCCTAGACGTAGGAGAGGGTCACGAGCTCTATATCGAGGAATCAGGGGCTCCCGCGGGACTCCCCGTCGTATTCCTGCATGGAGGGCCCGGGGGCGGCTCCAGCCCGTATCACCGCCGCTTCTTTGATCCCGGGCGCTATCGTATCGTTGTTTTTGATCAGCGCGGATGCGGGCGGTCCACTCCTTACGCAGCGTTGACGCATAACACAACCTGGGATCTCGTCAGCGATATTGAGAAGATCCGCGAGGAGCTGCATATTGATCAATGGCTGGTTTTTGGCGGCTCGTGGGGTTCGACACTGGCGTTGGTCTACGCCCAGCGTCACCCTGAGCGTGTGCTGGGCCTGGTGTTGCGCGGAATTTTTCTTTGCCGGGATCGCGATATTCAGTGGTTCTATCAGTCCGGCGGGGCCAGTGAGGTCTTTCCCGAGGCCTGGGAACAATTTGTAAGCCCGATTCCGGTATCCGAACGGGCCGACATGGTGGCGGCCTACCACAGGCGCTTGACCGGAGACGACAATGAACTGCGCATGGTCGCGGCAAGGGCCTGGTCGGTCTGGGAGGGCACCACGGCGACATTGAGACAGGATGAAAAAACGGTGGCGCATTTTTCCGATCCCGCCGTCGCCTTGGCGCTGGCGAGAATTGAGAACCATTACTTCGTGAATCACTGTTTTCTGGATGAGAATCAGCTGTTGGCCGGTGCGGGCGGGATGCAAGGTATTCCCGGCATTATCGTGCATGGGCGGTACGACATCGTTTGTCCGGTCTCCCAGGCATGGGCGCTGCATGCCGCCTGGCCCAATTCGCAATTAACCGTCGTTGATGACGCCGGGCACGCGGCCACCGAGCCCGGCATTCGTCGGGCACTGGTGGCGGCGACCCAGACGATGGCGGAACGGCTGAGATGATCGGCTTGTTGCAACGCGTCACCCGGGCCTCGGTAAGTGTTGACGGGGCGGAAATCGCACGCATTGGCACCGGGTTGCTGGTGCTGGTCGGCGTTCAGGCACGGGACACCGAAAATGACGCCGGCCGACTGGCGGAACGGCTTGCCGGTTACCGTGTATTTCCTGACAAGCAGGGCAAAATGAACCTCAGTGTTCAGGATATCAAGGGGGAAATATTGCTGGTCCCGCAATTCACCCTCGCGGCTGACACCGCCAAGGGTATGCGGCCAAGCTTTCATCCGGCAGCCGATCCCGCAATCGGGCAGCGCCTGTTCCGGCTGCTGACAGAACGGTTGCAGACGAAGTCTATCCCAACCGCGACCGGGCGCTTTGGCGCCGACATGAAAGTCAGTCTGGTCAATGACGGTCCGGTAACTTTTTGGCTGAGCACCCGTGGTACGGAGCTTCCCGGCTAAATAGTTTTTGAAAAGTTCACTAACAGTGTATCCTTAAGCCCGTTTCGATACTTGGAGATAGACATGACGGCGCGCTCGGCGAAAGTCAGCCGCAACACCAAGGAAACCCAGATCCAGGTCGAGTTAAATCTGGACGGCCGGGGGCAAGCGAAACTGAGCACCGGTCTGGCGTTTCTTGAACACATGCTCGATCAGGTTGCCCGCCACGGCATGCTGGATTTGAACATCGATGCCAAGGGTGATCTGGAAATCGATGCACATCACACCGTTGAAGATATCGGTATTACCTTAGGTCAGGCGTTCAAAGAAGCGCTGGGTGACAAGGTCGGTATCAGGCGTTACGGCCATGCCTATGTTCCCCTCGATGAAGCTTTGTCGCGCGTAGTCGTGGATTTTTCCGGCCGGCCCGGACTCGAATACCGGGTCAGTTATCCGCGTGCGCGGGTGGGGGATTTCGACGTGGACTTGATCCGGGAGTTCTTCCAGGGGTTCGTGAATCATGCGCACGTCACGCTGCATATCGACAGTCTACAGGGCGGAAATTCGCATCATATTGCCGAAACAGTATTCAAGGCTTTCGGGCGTGCGTTACGTGTGGCGGCCGAATTTGATCCGCGAATGGAGGGTATTCTGCCGTCGACGAAGGGAAGCCTGTAAGCACGAGCAATCCCGAACCGCATTCCCAAACATTCGTTCCCAAAGAAAGCATTCTGTTCCGTGTCCATGAAAACAATCGCAGTAGTCGACTATGGTATGGGCAATCTGCGCTCGGTGGTAAAAGCCGTGGAGCATGTTGCGGACGGGAAAACGCGTGTGCTGCTCACTTCGGATGCCAAGACAGTGGAATCAGCACATGGAATCGTTTTCCCCGGCCAGGGCGCGGCCCGGGATTGCATGCGGTCACTGCGCGAACACCAACTCATTGATGCGCTGTCGGCAGCCGCAGAAAACAAGCCTTTCCTGGGCATTTGCATGGGATTGCAGGTGTTGCTCAGCTACAGCCGCGAGAATAATGGTACAGAGTGTCTTGATATTTTGCCCGGTGAAGTGGAATACTTTGGCGACAGGCCTGAATTTGCCCCTGGGTTTGCGCAGGGGAGTTACAAAATTCCGCATATGGGGTGGAATCAGGTCGAGCAGCGGCAGACTCACCCCTTATGGGAGGGGATACCGGACAATTCCCGCTTTTACTTTGTACACAGTTATTACGTTAATCCGCACGACAAGAGTTTCGTGATGGGAGCCACAGAATACGGATTGGTGTTCACGTCGGCCGTAGGGAGAGAGAATCTTTTTGCGGTACAGTTTCATCCCGAAAAGAGCGCTATTAACGGTTTGAGGCTCTTGCGGAACTTTGTAAACTGGAATGGAATGAGCTGAGTGTTGCTGTCAAGATTTGTTATTGTCATTATTCAGGCCAAGCAAATACAAAAGGTGCTAACGTGTTGATTATTCCCGCGATTGACCTTAAGGAAGGCAAGTGTGTCCGTTTGCGCCAGGGGCGAATGGAGGACAACACCGTTTTCTCGGACAACCCGCTCAAAATGGTGGAACGCTGGGTGGAAGCCGGCGCTGAACGCCTGCACGTCATTGATCTGGATGGCGCGATGGCCGGCAAGCCCCGTAATTCCGATATTATCCACTCCATTGCCGAGGAATTTCCGGATCTGGCCATACAAGTCGGAGGCGGGATTCGAGACGAAGACACCGTGCAGGAATATCTGGATGCAGGTGTGCGATACGTCATTATCGGCACGAAAGCCGTGAGTGAACCGCATTTTGTCAATGATTTGTGCCTGTCGTTCCCGGGACATGTGATTGTCGGCCTCGACGCGAAAAACGGCAAGGTGGCCATCGACGGCTGGAGCAAGCTGTCGAATCACGACGTGATTGACATGGCGCAACACTTCGAACGGGACGGCGTGGAAGCGATTATATATACGGATATTAGCCGCGACGGCATGATGTCCGGTGTGAATATCGAATCGACGGTCGCCCTTGCGCAATCCGTTCGCGTGCCGGTCATTGCGTCGGGCGGGGTGAGCAAAATGTCCGATCTTGAGGCGCTTTCCAAAGTGGAAGAGGAAGGGGTGATAGGCGTGGTGGTCGGCCGTGCCATTTACGAAGGCGATATCGATCTTGCCGATGCCTTGTCCCGCTTTGCCCAGTCCACATAACGCTGTTATTCTCCGTTCACAGTCAAACCAAATTTACGTTCTCCAAAAGGCAATGCCTCTCGCCAAACGCATTATTCCTTGTCTGGATGTCGACAACGGCCGGGTTGTCAAAGGCGTCAACTTTGTCGATATCCGGGATGCCGGTGATCCCGTTGAAATTGCGCGCCGTTACGATCAGGAAGGCGCCGATGAGTTAACATTTCTCGATATCACCGCCAGTGCCGAGGGGCGGGAAACGATGGTTCATGTCGTGGAGCGGGTGGCGGAGCAGGTTTTCATTCCACTGACAGTGGGGGGCGGCATACGCTCGTTTGCCGACATTCGGCGGATGTTGAATGCAGGAGCGGACAAAATCGCCATCAACACTTCCGCGGTACTGAACCCGGAATTGATAAAAGAAGCCGCAGACCGTGTCGGTTCGCAATGCATCGTTGTCGCCATCGATGCCAAGCAGGTCACCCCAACACCATCGCCAAGATGGGGAGTGTTTACGCATGGGGGGCGGAAGTCCACGGACCTGGATGCAATTGAGTGGGCCGGACGCATGGCCGAATACGGCGCGGGTGAAATTCTGCTGAC